>JAYVDQ010000542.1:0-7118 GCA_043749325.1 Chloracidobacterium sp.
TGGTTTATCCACCTGTTCGCCGCTTGGTGTGCATACAGCTACGCAAAGGACAACCCGTTGAGGGGTTAAAGTTTCTTCATACGATCCTCCTCTTTTTGCCCGGTGTGGGACGCACCGGGCTTTTTTTGGGATTTTTAACGCAAAGCCGCAAAGGACGCAAAGGAAGATAGGTAGGCCGGAAGCTCGAGCGTTTCGGTAATTAGCGTGGATTGTGTAGTATTTGTTAGGCGTCATGCAGCGATTCACGCCGATGCTGCCGACAGCCGACTACTGATTATGGTTCGCGAAGGTATTCCTTTTATAACAATTCCCGTGGCGATCGCAGCCGTTTTTGGTCTGCTGCATTTGTGGCCGGTCGTGGTCGTCTTTGGATTCGTTGCGTTGTTCATGATGTACTTTTTTCGCGATCCGCATCGAGTGGTCCCGACCGGTGAAGGCCTTATCGTTTCGGCTGCCGACGGACGAGTCACCCGCATCGATATTACGGAAAACAGCAAGTTGGTTAGCGTGTTTCTCTCACCGCTCGACGTTCACATCAACCGCTCGCCGATCGCTGGAACGATCAGCAGCCTCGCCTACGTGAAAGGCCGCAAAATGCCCGCGACCAGCGACAATACGAGCCTGGTCAACGAGCGAAATTCGCTTGTGATCGAAGGCCCCGACGTTACCGTAACCTGCACCCAGATCGCCGGAATTTTGGCGCGGCGCATTGTCTGTTGGCCAAAATCGGGCGATAATCTCGCAAGAGGCCAGAAATTTGGGCTGATAAAGTTTAGCTCGCGGACGGATCTGCTGATGCCCGTGAACGTCGAACTCGCGGTAAAGGTCGGCGACCGGGTCAGGGGTGGCGAGACGGTGATCGCGAAAGTGAAAAGTGAATAGTGAAAAACTAAAAGTGACGCGAACCAAGGTCCGCCGATTTCGAGGTCTTACGCTTTTAACTTTTACCTTTTAGTTTTTCACTATCTGTTTTATGGCAGACGAACAAAACCAACCGCCTCATCGCGGGATCAAGAAGGGTCTCTATGTGATCCCGACGCTTTTCACCGCTGCTAATGTGGCGATGGGCTTTTTGGCGGTGTTGGCTTCAATACGGGGTTTTCATACTTCGTTTATCGACCCTATATTAGCGGCCCATTACTTTGATCTCGCGGGACTCGGCATCGGGCTGGCGATACTGTTTGACACAGTTGATGGTCGCGTCGCCCGTGCGACTCGAACAGCGACCGAGATCGGCGTCCAATTCGATTCTCTTGCCGATGTGCTGACATTCGGTATAGCTCCCACAGCGTTGGTATATAGTTGGGCGTTCGCCGGCGTCTTTACTCAGGACACCTTTGGACATAATCTCAGCGTAATTGTACTGTTTCTTTTCCTAATGTGCGGGATTTTCCGGCTGGCCCGGTTTAATTTACAAGCGACGCGGCCACGCGTTTTGGCCGAAGGGTCTCCAAAGCTCGATAAGAAGAATTTTGTCGGGTTGCCGATACCGCCCGCAGGCGGCCTGCTCGCAGCGATAGTCCATTTTGCACCCGCACCGCTAAACTCCTACGGCGAAGTGCCCGCCCATTACTATTCGTACGCCCTGATGGCGCTGATCGTGACTCTCGCGATCCTGATGGTTAGCAAGCTGCGGCACTCAAGCTTTAAAACGATCGGCTCGGGACGGCAAAGCTATATCATTCTGCTCGCTCTTGCCGCGATGGCGATGTTTGTCTTTTTGTATTCGCAATATGCCTTGATGATCATCGCCGGCATCTACGTCTCGCACGGAGTCATTTGGTGGATAGTGCGCACGATCTCGGCAAAACTTAAACCATCGACGGCCGAGGTTTAGACATTGTCCGGCGAGCGGCGGCTGCGGTGCGAGATAGGAGTTACGCTGGCCGATCCGCCGGAGCGGGGGCGCGGTGCGTGGTCGAATTCCTCAATGTCGTCTTCGTAGGTCCGGCCGCTGGCGACAAGCATAGCCATAAGCGTCAAAAACATTACCGAGATCGCCGTGATGTGCAGCACAAAATCAAAGGCGCTGTGGACCAATATCGCAAAGCAGCCCGCAAATGCTCCGACGGCTATGCCGCGTCGGAATGTGTTTTTAGCCCGCGTGTTTCGGATGCCCTCGCGAATAAACCAGAACAAAAACAACCCGCCGATCACAAGCCCCACGATACCTGCGTCAGCCAAGATCTGGAGGTAATCGTTATGAGCCTGTTCGACACGTTGGGTGCCGCTTAGCGGATCGTACGGGGTTAGCGCTTGGGCATAAGCTCCCAGGCCAGAGCCGAACGGCAGATTGTTCGCGATCATCCTGACCGTCGCGGCCCAAATGACAGAGCGATTTGAGGAAAAATCCGGCGAGGACGACGCAGACGTAAAACGCGTCAACGAAGTATCGCCACCGACAAAGATCGCTCCACCCACAGCGGCAGCGACAAGCAGAAAAGAAAGCCCTGCCTTTAAAACGATATTTTTTGTGCCCCTGGCCCCCGTCGTTAGAATTACCAATAGAATGATCTCGGATATGAAAGCAACGAGGCCTCCACGTGAGCCGCTTAGCAAAAGGGCCGCCCCCATGAGTGCGATGGCAACGCCATACAAAAGCCTTTTATCGCGGCTGACGGCTCCGGTAAAGATCATGCCCAGCGGAACGGCCACCGTCATCTCAACTATCGCCGCGAAGTCATGCCTGTTTACAAACGAGCCGAACGGCGTGGTATAGGGCACGGCATATATACCGTAGATTTTGCCGGGACTCAGGACTGACTGGAGGATCGCGTAGAATGCGTAGATAAAACCAAAAACGGTGATGACGGTAACAATGCGTCTTAACCGTCTGGCGCTATCGAGATAAATGAGAGCAACCGCGAAAAAGAGACACAGAGCAAAGATATGTAATGCCGTTACCTGCGTCGAGAAAGGGTCGAAGGATATCGTTCGCGGTATGTTCGCCACTCCCCCCGCGTCTGCAAATGTCCCAAATGGAATTATCTGCACGACGGCATAAATCCCAAGCAAAGCGAGCGGCATCTGCAGTGGGCTGCGGCTAAAGCGAACTGCCCCTTTCAAATAACAATCCGCCGCCCACAGTAAAACAAGGATGGCAATCACTAAATAAAAGAGGGCAACGAGAGGCTGATGCACGGTGCCATACGCAAGCGTTGTAAAAACGACGATCGCGCATATCAGGAAAAATGCTATTTTGTTTAACCGTGTCATAGGGCCCTTATAGCCTGGCCAGTTCAAAATCGTCATACCAAAACGTGCCGTTTATCGGGCATGAATCGCCGCAGTATGAGCGGACCGTCCTGATCTGGATGCCGTCGCAATTGTCAGGCGTCGTAAATTCGACGTTCACTTCCTGCCAGTCATTTGTACCCATCTGAAAGGGCTTCGATTGGACGATGGATTTGTCGTCGTTGGCGTTTGCGGTCTCGATCATTAGGCCGCCCACGCTTTTTAAATTTTCAGTTCGAACGAAAAATCGCAGATGGTAACGTGTCTTTGGCTCAACTACAACGGTCTGAACGATATTTGCGAGAGATGGTTTTATATAGCTTCGAAAAGTAACTTTGAGACTCCTATCGCCAAGATGTTTGACCTTTGTGTCGGCTGCGAGTTCGATCTTTGGATCATTTCGTGTTATCTGCCAACCGAACCAGGACGTCCCGACATCAGTGATCGGCGTTTCAAAGCCCGCGTTGGTCACCACACCGGCGTTAGCCCCAGCGTCATTGCCATTTTGTTTGGAAAATTCCAGGGCCTGAGCAAAATGCCGCTGTTGATAGAGGCCGAGAGCGATCCCCTTTCCGATCGTGTAGTTTGCCGATTTGTCGCCGTCGCTCAGCAGATTCCAATTCCGAAGCGCATCGGCGGCGTGGCCGTGAGCAGCAAAAAAATAGGCGAGGCTCGCGCGCGTTTCAGGCAGATCACCGGCCAATTTCTCGATCTGGGCGGCGTCTTTATCAAAATATTCCCATGCCAACGAGAAAACCTGTTCTCGGTACTCGGTATTATTCTCAGTTGCCTTTCTCAACTGGACAAAAGCTTCATCCACGCGGTCTTGCCGTAGATAAAAATTCCCCAGATGCCATCGCGGATAAGCATACGATGGCGCAAGCTCGACCGCGCGTTTAAATTCAGCCTCGGCCCGGTCGATCTGGTCGTCCTGCTCAAGGGCCCGACCGAGATCTACGCGCCAACGGTAATCGAACGGGGCCAATCGCACTGTTTGTTCAAAGCTTTCGAGGCTTGGGACCGGGTTTTCGGGTGTAACATCGTCCACCGCCGAGCCTCTAAGCCAGCTCGCCAGCGGGTCAGCGGGAGCGAGCCTTTGGGCAAAGGCGGCTATTGCAGCAGCATTTGGATCGGTCGGAGACGTCAGATTCGCCAGCATATCACCCGATTGCCAGCGTATCCCAAACCACGCGAGAGCGACAGCGGCCACGATCACTACGACCAACAAAAGGCGTGATCTCAGACTTTTGGGATCGAGAGCGATCAGATCTGGTGTCATGGGACTAACCTTGGGTTCAGGCAAAAAATTCGGCTATCGATTCGGCGACATATTCCTGCGCGGCGTACCGTAGCTCCGGATAGATCGGCAACGCAAGAGTCTCAAGCGCCGCCTTTTCCGATTCCGGCATATCGGCCGCCGTGTAGCCAAGATACGCGAAACACTCCTGCAAATGAAGCGGAACCGGGTAATAAATATCAGTCCCTACCCCTTTTTCCGTCAAAAACGCGCGAAGTTCGTCCCGGCGCCCCGGTACCCGAATAACATATTGGTTATAAATATGTTTGGCGTTCTCGCGCTCGAATGGCAGCCCGATCTGTTCGGTCAGCCCGTGATCGGTAAAGAGCCGCCGATAATTGTCGGCGTTCGTCCGGCGAGCGTCCGTCCATGCATTAAGATGCGGCAGTTTTACCCGCAGAACAGCGCCTTGAAAACCATCAAGCCGCGAATTTAGGCCGATGAATTTATGATAGTACTTTTCCTCGGAGCCATGTACACGCAGTGCCAAAAGCTTTTTCGCGAGAGCATCGTCATTTGTTGTCACAAAACCGCCGTCTCCCATGCCGCCGAGATTCTTCGACGGATAAAAGCTAAAGCATCCGATCGCGCTCATCGCCCCGGCAAGCAACCCGTTCTCTTCGGCACCGATCGCTTGGGCGGCATCCTCGACAATCGCAATCCCGTGTTTATCAGCTATCGCGCGCAATGCAGCCATATCCGAGCATTGGCCGTAAAGATGAACAGGTTCGATAGCCTTTGTTTTCGAAGTGATCTTGGCCTCGACGTGCTCAGCGTCGAGATTGTAGGTAACCGGATCGATATCAACAAAAACGGGCACCGCTCCGAGCCGCGTTATCGAGCTAACCGTCGCAAAAAAGCTGTACGGAGTTGTGATGACCTCGTCGCCGGAGACTACATCAAGGGCCATTAATGCCAGCAGGATCGCATCACTCCCGGAAGCACAGCCGATCGCGTATTTAACGCCGCAATAAGCCGTTAGCTCCTTTTCAAGCTCGGCGACCTCCCGTCCGAGTATAAAGCCGTTGGTGTCAAGCACACGCCCAATCGCCGCCTCGATCTCCGGCCGGAGCAATTCATTTTGTTCTTTTAGATCGAGTAATGGAACGTTCATCAAGAATTCTCACCACAGAGGACACCGAAGAGCACAGAGTTATTCAATCATTATATTCTCTCTGTGCTCTCCGTGTCCTCTGTGGTAAATCTTACCTAAACGTCGGTCTATTTGCATTTTTACAATAAACTTTTTAGCCTCAAGTTCATGATCGCAGACAATAAGAAACAAACTGCCGAGATCGTTAAGCGGCTTAAAAAAGCGTATCCGGACGCCCATTGCGCGCTTATTCACACTTCGCCGTTCGAGTTGTTGATCGCGACCATCCTTTCGGCCCAGTGCACTGATGTCCGGGTCAACATCGTGACGGCCGATCTGTTTCGGAAATATCGCGGGCCCGAGGATTTCCTGAAAGTTTCGCAAGCCGAGCTTGAAAAAGACATTCATTCGACTGGATTTTTTCGCAATAAGGCAAAAAATATCCGGGCTGCGTGCAAGCGAATTATCGAGGAATATGGGGGCCGCGTGCCGCAAACGATGGAGGAACTGCTGACCCTCGGCGGAGTCGCGCGAAAGACGGCGAATGTCGTTATGGGAAACGCTTTCGGGATAGCTTCGGGCGTCGTCGTTGACACACATGTATCTCGTCTATCGCAGCGGCTCGGCCTGACGACAGAAAAAACACCCGAAAAGATCGAGCGTGATCTCGAACAGCTTGTACCTAAAAGGAATTGGGTGATGTTTCCGCACTGGATGATCTTTCACGGGCGTCAGGTCTGCAAAGCCCGCAAGCCTAAATGCGGCGAATGCGTGCTCGCCGATATTTGCCCTTCGCGTGTAGATTACTGATCTAGCAATTATTTCTGGAAACCATATTCACGTTGCGAACGCGAATTAATATTCGCGATCACGATCCACCGGCCAGCCAGGGTCGTTTGGCGATCCTGGCGAACGATCCAGTCGTATCCCTGTTTGGCGTTAAGCAAAACGACACCTGCACCGCCCTGATAGGAAACCTTCATTTCATCGGCAGTCGCAGGACGCCACTGGCCCTTAACGTATTTTGCAGGCTGATCGGTGCCGTAAGGTTTCCATGTATAGGTGCCATTTGCGCTGATGGTCAAAAATCCCGTTTTTGCCGCGATGATCCGCCAATAGTCCTCGGATTGAACGTTATTTGTCCATGTGCCGATATACCAAGCCTGCTTTGTCGGCGGCCCAAAGTTCGCTTGAAGCGGGAAAATCGTGGTCGAGATCGCACTGAATTTATCAAGTTTTGTGGCAAACGGCGAAAGTGTTTGGTATCGAAAATTCACGCCGCACTCACGAATCATACCGGCCATTTCGTTCTCGACGCGTTCTTTTTTTGCCGAATCAGCAAAAGGGTTATCACCCAGGTTCTTTTGAAAAAAAGAAAGAACATCGTTCTCCGTCAATATCGCATTGCAGCCGTTGCCTCCATCCTTGGCACCCGGGTCAGCCGGTCCGGCCGGCGGCTCGTCCTTGGGGTTGGGTGGAGGATTATCTTTTGGC
>JAYVDQ010000543.1:0-2859 GCA_043749325.1 Chloracidobacterium sp.
GCCATGCGTCCGACCGGAGCCAGGAAAGCGAGCAGCCGGTGCCCTGCCGTTTCTTGCCACAGAGTTGCAGCCAGGGCAATAAAGAACAGCGCCATCGCCGGAACGCCAAATGCATAGCTGGCAACACCGATAATTCCCGCGGGGGATGGCGGGATCGGGCCTTCGTTCCCCGCCAGCGCCGCAAAAGCAATATTGCCGACGAGGCCCAAGATGAGTCCATAGATCAACACGCGGCGAATGAATGGCCGATGACTCGGCAGATCTTGAAAAAACCCGCGCCGGTACGCGTAAAAGCCGAGCAGGAACATCGCCAGGATCTTCGGCAGACGCATCTGGACGATCAGGCCGGCATATCTGCCGACGATCATTTTTAGATTGTAATCTGAGAGAATTTGCAGGTAACTGCCATGCGGAACCGTAATTACGGCGTTATTCCACATATCGGCCTGAGCAGCCTCGATTGTTACCGCAGTGTCCGCCGGAGCAAATGCAGTAAACAAAACATAAAGCAAAATGTATGTCACGACCGGCACTATCATTAGCGCAGCCGCCCATTTGAGCAGGGCCTCGTCCGATTTGTGGCGAAACAGAATAAGCACAAAGCCCATCACAGCATAAACACTCAAAATATCGCCCGACCACAGCAAATAGGCATGAAGCAAGCCGATGCCCAGCAGCCAGAATAATCGGCGTTTGAAAAGCGACGCTTTGGTGTCGCCGAGTTCCTCGGCCCGCCTGATCTGAAGAGCAAATCCGAAACCGAACAAAAACGAAAAGATCGAATAAAACTTGCCTTCGACAAAAAAATGGACCAAAAACCGCGTGATCTGATCAACGAGCGGGCTTTGGGCGATAAGCGCTGGCGGCATAAATCCGTAACCCGAAAACCACTGCATATTACCGATCAAAATGCCGCAGACCGCCAATCCCCGCAGCACATCAAGAATTTCGATGCGTTCCGGCAGCGAGATCGGGCCAATTTCATTTTTGGACATAAGTCACCGCTCCGTTAGCTCGTGCAGACAGGGTTTGAGACTCTGTTCGAACTTACGACAGTGGTAATGGTTTTGTTCCGCGCGGGGTAGGAAGGGTAACGGGGGCGTACTGGTATAGCCAAGACGACGACCCGTTCAATCAAGATTTGATATAAAACCACGCAGTTTTGCCGCTTGTCGCGGTTATGCATGTCCTTTTGTACTCGTCTGGCTCGTAGTCGTCGATACGCTCTAATTCGTCTTTTGTGACGGAGATTATCGCTCCTCCGATCTCAGCGTCTTCGTGGGGGACGAGAGTTCGATATTCGGTTCCATCGATCACAACGGGTTCGGCCGTATAACCCTTTAAGGTATCCGCGAGGAGTTCGACTTCCCTGCCGATGATCTCCCGTTGGACATCGGGAAGCTTTAGCGTTCCATATACAAATAATCCCTCGGTCATGGTTTTCATTTTATACGCAACGCTTTTTGCAGAGTTTCATCCAAATGTCAAAACGGAGTGCGGACGCAACGCCCGGAATCCGGTCGCTACCGCTCCCGGTTCTGACAAATCAATGCCTATAGGTGTGCAGGCGCAACTTGCGGCCCGCGAATGCGTGTTTTATCAAGACCAACTGCTTCACAATTTTTGGAGGATCGTTATGAAAAGGGTTTTCTTACTCGGGGCCATGAGTTTGGCGTTTACGCTGGGCGTTTTGTGTCAGGATGCGGCGTCGATCAGCACTTCGACGCTAGACGGGGCGTGATTCGAGGTAATACACTCGCCGCTCGACCGGGCTACGACATTTCGTCTGGATAAATGGACGGGCGTTATCGACCGGCTCGGCACTTGTCCCAGGGATGACGGATATGGGAGCAAGTTATGTTGGAAAGAAATGACCGTCCTCGACATCTCCAAAGCGGCGCCGTCAGCCAAACCGCATTACCAGATAATTGTCAACGGCCCGCTAAAGCTCACAATGCTATTGCAGGTCGACACGGGACGCATGTGGCAATATGGCATTGATCCTCAAGAAAGGTGGTTTCCGTTTATCGACTGTAGCGACAAAACAAACGCCAATTGCCTGTGGCGGCCCTGAAAATTGGCGTTTGGTGTTACAATCGTGATTTCCCGACATTTACATCTTACGGAGAACCGGTCAAACATGAAGAAAACCCTGGCTTCATTTTATGTTATCGCGATAGTAGCGTTTTGCGGCCTCAGTCAAACGATATTGGCCCAATGCCCAAGGATAGAGACCAGCGGGACCTACACCGTCGTGGAGGGCGATTTGATCGCATTCTCGGTTTCTCTCAACGGCGGCGATAGAAATGTCTCGCCAAAATACAATTGGACCGTTTCGGCGGGCAAGATCAAATCGGGTCGGAGCAGCTCGGTAATAAAGGTCGATACGACAGGGACCGGAGGCCAAACGATAACTGCCACGGTTGAGATCCTCGGTCTGGCCAGGTCTTGTCCCAGCACATCCAGTATTAGCTCGGATGTTGATGCGAGGCCAAAGGCAACGAAAGTTGACGAATATGGGGACGGAAACGAGGAAGGCGAAATGGCCCGGCTTGATAATTTCGTCATACAGCTGATGAACAGCCCCGGCGAACAAGGCTATGTCATCGTTACTGCCGGCAAGAAAAGCAAAACCGGTGAAACCAGAGCCGCCATCGAACGAACCCGCACATACCTTGTAAAGATGCGGGGAATAGACCCGTCACGGATCGTAGGCGTAGACGGCGGAAAGACCGAAAACCCAATGCGTCAACTTTGGATCGTTCCCGCCGGAGCCGCTCCGCCCGAACTGTCAGCGGCCGATAGAAAGAAAGGGCCCGAAAAGCCATAAATTATGAATAAACTGACGTTGATCTTTGC
>JAYVDQ010000544.1:0-7735 GCA_043749325.1 Chloracidobacterium sp.
ATCAAAACGTTTTCGGTAGGTTTTCGCGAACGCGAGGCCAACGAACTCGAATACGCCCGCTTGGTTGCCAGAAAATTTGGTACTGATCATCACGAGATCACGATCACGCCGGAGCAGTTTTTCGAAGCCTTGCCAAATCTCGTTTGGCACGAGGACGAGCCGATAGGTTTTGATTCTTCGATTCCGCTTTATTTTGTTTCAAAACTCGCCCAACAGCATGTCAAAGTCGTGCTGACCGGCGAAGGGGCGGATGAAACGATGGCTGGTTACGGACGGTACGAAAAGGCCCTGAAATTGCTTAACTACGGCGAAAAATATGAGAGCATGACTCCTTCGTTTTTGCGCAATGCGGTTCGCGACGGCGTGGCGACGCTGCCGGCTTCGTTAAACCGCAAGCTGAACCGGACATTTTTGTCACGCGAATCCGATATACAAAATCTTTTCTTTGACAACTTTGGCATTTTTCCAATGGCAATGCAGGCGGGCTTGTTTTCGCAGTCAACCAAAGAAAAAATAAACGATCTAAATCCATATT
The DNA here is from genome assembly GCA_043749325.1 of Chloracidobacterium sp. GTDB lineage: Bacteria > Acidobacteriota > Blastocatellia > Pyrinomonadales > Pyrinomonadaceae > OLB17. The sequence goes on from JAYVDQ010000544.1 coordinate 536, forward strand.
CTCGGCAAAACGCCTTGATAAATAAATGCGATGCCGAAGACGCCCTCGACAAACTACTCTATGCCGACACAAAGACTTATCTTCACGAGCTTCTGATGAAGCAGGACCAGATGTCGATGGCCGCGTCGATCGAGAGCCGTGTACCCTTTCTCGATCATAAACTGGTCGAGTTTACAGCCAGGATGCCGCGCGAGATGAAACTGCGAGGCGGGACGACAAAATGGATCCTCCGCGAGGCAATGACTGGTATTTTGCCGACGGAAATTCTAAATCGTCCGAAAATGGGCTTCCCCGTTCCGATGGCTCGCTGGTTAAGAGCCGAATTTAAGCATTTTGTCGATGAATATGTTTTGAGCGAAAGAGCGTTAAATCGAGGTATTTTTGACGCGCAGTTTATTAGAGCATTAGTCGCTAGTCACAATAGCGGTGAAGACAATGCAAATCGAATTTTCCGGCTAATAAATTTTGAAATATGGATGCGGCTTTTTATTGAAGGCGAAAGAAATTAGGCGAACGTCAATGTCAGATTTCATGGTAAAAAAATGGACGTTTATTTTGCCTTGCCTGACCGCGATCGCCTTTTCCCTGGCCGCCATTTCATATTTCGGATGGGGAAAGATTGATTTTGGCGACACGCAAGATTATATCAACGGGGCGAATGCCTTTTTGAATCACACGCCATACCCGTTGCGGAGTATTGCTCACCCAATGTTTCGTCCACCGCTTTTTTCCTATTTGATTTCGTGGGTTTGGTTATTTTTTCCGCAGAATATTGTCGCGATCAAGCTGATGCAGTGTGTGCTCCATGCTGCAACGGTATTTATTGCATACAAGACCGTTTATGAGATATTGCGTAAAGAGATCCCCGCCTTTTTCGGAGCGTTGGTGGTCGCCGTCAATCCTTTGCTTGCTGCCCACACCGTCGATTTTTACACGGAGCCTTTGCACACGTTTCTATGTATCCTGGCGATGTATTTGCTCGTCAAGTGTTTACAGACCGAAAAGCTTTTGTACCCGAGGGCCCTTGCCACGGGCGTAGCTTTTGGTTTGGCGACGCTATGCCGTCCGGCGATCCTGGCAGTAGCACTATGCGTGATTGTGGCCGTGGTATTGATACATCTCAGAGAGGTCAAACGGATCAAATATGTTTTTGCGGCCGCTCTTATGTTCTTAGGTATTTTACTGACGCTTGCTCCATGGACATATCACAATTACCGGGAAACAGGTGAGTTTATTTTGGTAAATGACGGGTTCGGCTACAATCTTTGGCTCGGAAATCTTCCCGGAACGATAAAACTTTACGAAGGAGATTTTGCTTCCAAGGAAGAAAACCAAGCCTTTGCCGATTATTATTGGGGAACAGTTCAAAAAGAAAAACTTGCCGAATTAGAACAAACCGATAACTTTTCATCACTCACGATCAAAGAACGCGAAAAGGTTTGGGAGCGGGAAGCGATAAAAAATATGACGCTGGATTACGGTTTAACGGCGCGCTTGATGGTCGGTAAGCTACGGGCGTTTTGGACCCCATTTCTTAATCGGTTTACATACGGTAATACAGTTGTAAATCTCATTGCGTTATTTATCATCACAACTTATATTCTCGGGCTTTACGGAATGTATGTTTTCTTTAAGGACAAGATCGGGCGATCGTATGTTTTACTTTTAATTGTGACCTTTTTGGTGACGACGGCTATTCACGTTTTAATATTTGGATTTGTCAGATACCGGGTGCCGAATGTTGACCCTTATCTTTCAATGCTGACAGGTGTTGCCATTTGGCAGATCGTAACCAAATTCCTGCCGCAATTAGATTCATAAAACCATGAAAATCGAATATATCTGCCATGCCTGCATGGTCATCGAAACGGAAGATGTGCGAATAGCAACCGACCCGTGGCTCGGCGGCGCTGTATATTGCGGACAATGGCACGTTTTCCCAAAGCCGGTAAACTCCGATAAATTGAATGGGCTAGACGCGATACTCATTTCGCATGGGCATGAGGACCATCTGCACGAAGATACGCTTCGAACGCTATCAAAATCGGCAAAAGTTTTTTATCCATATAGTTTTTTCGGGGGCGCGAAAGAATATATCGAAAGCATTGGTTTTACGGATGTAAAAGAAGCGATAACCCTAAAAACATACGAGATCTCGGCCGAGACGTCTGTAACTTTTATCGTTAATTCTCACGACAGTATTATGGTTGTCGAAAGCGGTGGTGAGGTACTCGTTAACGTCAACGACGCCCTGCATTCCTCGCCCGAAAAAGTTATCGATTTTTATCTTGAGACCATCAACGAAAAATGGAAAAAGATCGATTATGTATTTTGCGGTTTTGGCGGGGCCAGTTATTTTCCAAACACCATGCACTTTGCCGGAAAAGACGATTGGGAACTGGGAATCGTCCGCGAACAACTTTTTGCTCATAATTTTTGCCGTATCGTAAAGGGCCTGAAACCATCCATTGCCGTTCCGTTCGCCGCCGATTTCGCATTGTTGGCGGACAATCAGCGTTGGATAAATGAAGCACGCTTCCCGCGTCAAAAAATGGCCGATTATTACGAAAAGTATTTTGCCGAAAGCGGCTATACTCCAAAAATTTATGATATGTATTCGGGCGATATACTGGATGGTCATGAGCTTAAAGCATTGTCTCCGTACCGTAGCTTGATGAAAAACGGCGAGCTTTTGCACCTTATTGACGACCAATACGCCGACGAGATCCTGGCTAAACGCGAACAAAATTTTATCAATGAATCCGAAGCAGAAACTTTGATTGACGACACGTTTCAAAATGTAGAAAAGCGCATGACGCTTTATAAATATGAAAAATTAAAAGACCTGAAATTTTGTTTGCGGATCACAGATTTAGATAAAGACAATTGTTTCCATATCGCGTTTGAGAACGAAAGGCCGAAGATTTGGCGAAAGGATCAGCCTGAAAATGATTGTTTGCTGACAATGAATTTGACGAGCAAGGTTTTGCGTTATTCGATCGGCAGCGATTGGGGGGCCGATGTTATCAGCATAGGTTACGGGGCGGAAATTGAATTTTCGGACGCGAAACTTGTTAAGGTAGATTTGGAAAATGTCTGTATGAGTTTGCTGGCGTGTTACCCGACAATGTCTGATTTGAAAAAAACACCGTTTCGCACGCTTCAATTTTTATTGCTCAACCCGCCAAAGTTTACAAGGTCAATTAGAAAGCTTAAGAAATTTCATCACGAAAGTGAAAATTACGACCGAAAAACCTGGCTCCTAAACGATGTCAGCGAGATTCGCAGACGCTTTGGCCTGCCCGAGATGGATAAAGAGTTTTTACCGAGAAAATAACCGCTGATTACTGCAACAAAAAAACATAATATGTCCTTAGATGCTCTTCGTGGGCGTGATATTTTGTGTTTCAGTCACGACTGGACAGGCGATCCGTTGTCAAAAACGCATTTGATGCGGGTGCTTGCAAAGGACAATCGCATTTTGTGGATCAACGCCATCGCCAACCGGATGCCGACGGCCTCGTCAAAAGATATTTCTCGCATCTACAATAAACTAAAGAGCTTTACCGAGCCGATCCGTGAGGTCGAGCCGAATATTTTTGTGCTAAACCCACTTGCGGTTCCGGCTTACGGCAATAAAACCATAGTGAGCCTAAATCAGCGTTCGCTCGTCTCGCAGATCAAAAAGGCGATGCGAAAGCTTGGCTTTGAAAACGTCGTCAACATGGTCTTTAACCCGGCGGCCGGCATGATCGCGGGCAAACTTGGAGAAAGCGAGCTGATCTATTATTGCGTCGATGAATATACGGCCTTTACCGGCTCGTCGGCCCTGAAAGAGATCGAGGAGAAACTGTTTCGCGACGCCGATCTGGTCGTCGTTTCGGCCGAGCGGCTTTACGATGGAAAAAAGCATTTCAATCCGAACACGCATATCATCCGCCACGGGACAGACTGGAGGCACTTCCGAACGGCTCTCGACGAAGCAACGCAGGTCCCCGACGAGATCGCCAATTTGCCGCGCCCAATCATCGGTTTTCATGGCTTGCTGGCCGATTGGGTCGATTACGCGCTTGTCAAAAAGGTCGCCGAGCATTTCAGCGAAGGCTCGGTCGTGCTCATCGGCAAGATCGCCGTGGACGCCGAACAAAAGGTGAAGGTGCTCGACGACGTGCCGAACGTCCATTTCCTTGGTCGCAAGCCCTACGCCGACCTGCCCGCCTACTGCAAAGGGCTCGATGTTGCTCTAAACCCTTTTGCGATCAATGAGTTAACCCTCGCGGCCAATCCGCTTAAGGTCCGCGAATACCTCGCCGCCGGGCTGCCCGTCGTCTCTACCGATATTCCCGAGGTCCGCGTACTCGACGATTGTCTCGTCGGCGTTGATCACCAGGATTTCATCAATAAGATCGAGCACGCGCTTGTCTATCCCAAACCGCGCGAATCCGTTAGTGACGCCATTCGTCACGAAAGCTGGGAAGCGAAGATCGAGGAACTGCGGGATATATTTGTGACGCGGAGACTGGAGGACGCAGAGACGCAGTGATGTCGAGACGATTGAAATTAGCTTTATCCGCATTGATCTTGATCATGTGCTGGATCGTTGTCGCTCCATTACTTGCCACCTGGCTGATCGTTCAAAAACCGCTTGCACACGCCGATGCGATCATCGTTCTCAGCGGATCGGCCGTTTATAAAGAACGTACACAAAAGGCGGCAGAACTCTACAAGCAGGGCGTCGCTCCGCGAATATTCATTACCGACGACGGAGAACACGCGGGATGGTCGCGGACAGAAAAGACAAATCCACCGTTTGTCGAGCTCGAACAACGCGAGCTTGTTGCAAACGGCGTTGATCCAGCGGCGATCATCGTTTTGTCCGGCCAGGTCTCGGGTACGGACCAGGAGGCAAAGGCCCTCTTGAAAGAGATTACCGACCGGCCCCTCAGCTCGGTGTTGATCGTAACATCCGCCTATCACTCGCGCAGGGCGCTGAGAGCATTCGAAAGAATGTTTGCGGGCAAGGGAGTCACGCTCGGAATCGATCCGGCTGACCCGGGCGAGAATTCACCATCGTTCGCATATTGGTGGCTTAGTTCACTCGGCTGGCGGACGGTTGCGGGAGAATATGTGAAATCTGTTGTCTATTGGGCATATTCTTGATAAGGTTTACGGCCTAATAAAAACCTATGAGTGCCACAATTCTAGAGAATACGGATATATCCAAACAACATGAGGCCGAGGTCGCGAGCGGGGAGCGATTTGAGTTTGGCAGGAACTGGAGAGCCTTTTTATCCGTTTTGGACGACGAACGCATAGCCACCGCCGAAGTATCGCTCAGGGAAATGCTCGAATGCGGCACGCTCTCGGGCAAAACATTCCTTGATATCGGCTCAGGCAGCGGACTGTTTTCGCTGGCTGCGAGGCGTTTGGGTGCGAAGGTGCATTCGTTCGATTTTGACAGCAATTCCTACGCTTGCACAAAAGAATTGCGACGCCGATATTTTACAGGCGACAAAGACTGGACCGTCGAACAGGGCTCGGCCCTTGACCGCGAATACATCGAAAGCCTCGGAAAATTTGACGTCGTCTATTCCTGGGGTGTCCTGCACCACACCGGCAAAATGTGGGAAGCGTTAGCAAACGCCGCGATTCCCGTGGCTGACGGCGGAAAGCTTTTCGTCGCGATCTACAACGACACCGGCAGCCACGCAAAACGCTGGCACTGGATCAAAAAAACCTACTGCCGCCTGCCCCGCCTGTTAAAAACACCATTCGCGGTCGCCGCCATCCTGCCCGACGAAGCAAAATCGCTTGCCAAATCCGTTATCACGCTCAAACCCGGCACATACATCCGTTCATGGACACAATACAAGAACGGCCGCGGAATGAACCGGTGGCATGACATAATCGACTGGGTCGGCGGCTACCCGTACGAGGTCGCGACAGTCGATGAGATTTTCGATTTCTACAAAAAATACGGGTTTTCGCTGACTAAGGTCAAAAGCGGCGGCGTCGGGCTGGGATGTAATGAGTTTGTATTTAAAAGTCGTGGCGAATCCAACGAAAGGGGCTCGCCCCCTTCGTTCAACCCATGAAAACCGGACATATCGTGTGCTAATTAAACCGGACATTTTCATTTGCTATTAACAGAAAAGTTTTATCGATAAATTTCGTGCCGTTTGTTCCGACGGTCTATTTCGGCTCCATCATGTCCCTCACCTCTTTCCAGGACGCCTCGGCTTTTGCCAGCGCGGTTTGCAGGTCTTTCGATGCAGCGACGGCCTGAGTGCTCGGTGTAACATCGGCGTCCTGCAACAGAGCGAGTAGCTGCGTAAATGCCCCGGCGAGGCGGCCGAGCGGAAGATCGGCAATGTCTACGGGCCCGGCGGGCCGTTGCTGCGGGCCGCCCGTCAACAGCTTGATCTTCTTGTCGATCATATCGAGCCGCGCTTTTTGCGCATCGGTATTTGCCGTCGTACGGACCTTTGCCAGATCCGTCGAAAATTTATTAACAGCGGCCATCATTTCAGTAGCCCTTTTAATACCCTCGTAAGCTTGCATGGAAAGCGTGAATTGCTGCGTCAATCCAAGCAGCGGTGTCTTGACACGCGGGTCCATGCGAACAGTGAATTTCTGCGAAAGCGTTTTGCCATTGGCGGTCAATTTAGCCCAATAAACACCAGGCATCACCGCCGGGCCCTGGGGCACGAACGGCGTATCCTTGTAGATAGCCGATATCGGCAGATCGTAGCCATCCGAAGGTGGATTTGGATATGTCAGGTCCCAGACGAACCGCTGCATTCCGGCCTCATTTTTCAGGATCTGCGTCGGTCGTATCCAATATGTGGGAAATCTGAGCGTGTTAACATCGACCGGCAAAGGCTTATCATCGCTCGAAAATCGCCGGATTAGTTTTCCGGTTAGATCGGTTATTTCAAGCACAACCGGCTTTGCCGATTTGGTTCTTAGAATGTAGTTGAATATCGCACCGTCCGGCGGATTTTGTCCGGCCGGTTCCTCGGGAGGGAAGGGCGTATCGGTGTGGACGCTCCGTTTTACGCGGGTCGCTTCCTGCGGAGCGAACAGATATTCGTCGGCTGTCGCGGCGTCGCGGTCTATTTGCCGCAGAGGTGTGATGTCGTCGAGTATCCAGAACGAACGTCCGTGCGTGCCGACGACGATGTCGTCTTTATGCACGAC
>JAYVDQ010000545.1:0-2376 GCA_043749325.1 Chloracidobacterium sp.
GATGCGAGCCGCCGCGAATTGAAAATCGAAGAGCATTGGTTTCAAAGCGGGCGTGTTGTCCTTAAATTTGACGGGTACGACACGATAGAGCTCGGCGAAACACTGCGAAACGCCGAGATCTGTATTCCGCAATCCGAAGCGGTTGAGCTTGAGGCGGACGAGTATTTCGACTGGGAACTCGCCGGTTGCGGAGTTGAAACGCTCGATGGGACCGAGATTGGCACGGTCCGCGAAATAATGCGGAACGGCGGAACGGAGATACTGGTTGTTGATGGCAGCGAGAAAGAATACTTGATACCTTTTGCCAGTGTGATCTGTGTTGAGGTTGATATTGAAAATAAGTTGATTCGTGTTGATCCACCAGAGGGATTGTTAGAGTTTTAATTTACGGTCTTCGGTTTTGGGCCTTTGGTTTTGATGAGGATTTACAAGACCAAAGCCCAAAGACCGATGAAAATAGATGTCTTAACAATTTTCCCCGAGTATTTTGATTCGATCTTTGAATTTGGAATAATTCGCCGTGCGAAACTCGCTGGGATCGTCGAGATCAACGTTCACGACATTCGCGAGTACGCGACGGATAAGCACAAGATGGTCGATGACCGGCCGTTTGGCGGCGGTGACGGGATGGTTTTGAAGCCGGAACCATTATTTGCCGCTATTGAAAATTTGACAGGCGCGAGCGAACGCGATGCTTATCCGGCGGGAACACGCGTCGTCATGCTCACACCGCAGGGAAAGCCGCTTAAACAGGCTAACGCAGGTGAGTTGGCCAGTGAGGCTAAACATCTTGTATTGATATGCGGGCGCTACGAGGGCGTTGACGAGCGGGTCAATGAGGCACTTGTCACCGACGAGATCTCGATCGGGGACTATGTACTTTCCGGCGGTGAGCCGGCAGCACTGGTTGTTGTGGATGCATTGGTCAGGCTTTTGCCGGGAGCACTAGGCAGCGATACGTCAGCTGATAACGACTCGTTTTCCGACGGCCTGCTCGATTGTCCGCATTACACGCGGCCGGCCGAATTTAGAGGGATGAAGGTTCCCGATATTTTATTGAACGGCAATCATGCCGAGATTGAAAAATGGCGCAAAATTAAGGCGCTGGAAAAAACGCGGGTCGTAAGAAAAGATCTATTAACAGGAGAAAATGGTGATATGTGAGCGGCCTAAAATCCGTTGACCTCTGGCCGAAATAAAATGAACAGACTAGATAGTGTTGAGAACACACAAATAAAAGAGAACATTCCGGCTTTCCAGCCGGGCGACACGCTTCGCGTACACGTCCGTATCAAGGAAGGCAACAAGGAACGTCTACAGGCATTCGAAGGCATCTGTATCGCCCGCAAACACGGCGGCGTCCGCGAAACCGTGACCGTCCGCAAGGTCAGCTTTGGCGTCGGCGTTGAGCGTATCTTCCCGCTTCACGCGACGGTGATCGACCACATTGACGTGCTGCGTCGTGGTAAGGTCCGCCGCGCTAAGCTCTATTACCTGCGTGATCTGCGTGGCAAGGCCGCCCGTATTAAGGAACGCGACACGCGCGCCAAAAAGCAGCAAGCAAGCTAAACAAAGAATAAGCGATGGTAAACGCGGAGCGGTTCGATTCATATGCAGAAGATGGATCGGCGCTCCGCGTTCCATTATTTTCGGATCTGAAAGTAAACTCGATCGGACTCGTCTTTGAGATGCAGGCCAAAACAGATGGCTACCGATCGATCGCCGGTCTGGATGAGGTCGGACGCGGGTGCCTGGCCGGGCCCGTAGTCGCAGCGGCCTGCATTCTCGATTGCGAAAAGCCCTTTCCAAAAGGCCTCGATGATTCAAAAAAACTCACGCCTGGAAAACGGGAGGAGATAGCCGCTGAACTCAAGACCATCTGCATTGCATTCGCTATCGGGCAAGTCGAGGCTGACGTGATCGACGAGATCAATATCCTCGAAGCAACCAAAAAGGCAATGCTAATGGCGATTGACGCGCTCGCGCAGCCGGCTGATTTTCTGCTCATAGATGCACTTTACCTAAAGCAGTCTCCATTGCCGCAGCGAGCCATAATCAAAGGTGATTCGATCTCAGCGTCAATAGCGGCTGCCTCCATTCTCGCCAAGACATTCCGCGATAATTTGATGGTCGAGTATGACTGCGAGTATCCCCAATACGGATTCGCTGGCCATAAGGGCTATGGTGCGGCGACGCATTTCGAGGCCATTCGAAAATTTGGCCCTTGCCCGCTCCACCGGAAAACCTTTCGCGGAGTTGTGTAATCTAAGCCCTCAACAAGGAGATGGCATGATGAATTAAACGGTGGCGATGGTACTCTGACGTTGAATAAATGTTGGAGTAGAGAGGCTTGAAGCTGAATTTTTTCTTGCGGCT
>JAYVDQ010000546.1:0-3971 GCA_043749325.1 Chloracidobacterium sp.
TGAACGTCCGGGGCATTCTGGGGATTTGCTGAGACAATTGCCGCAGTAAGGATTATCAACACACCGAAGAGACGTTTCATTACCTCGATTTTAGCAAAGTTTGACGCTTTACGATAAAATCACCTCAAAGCAACTATGCCAGTAAAAATATTGAGCGGAAAACCGATAGCGGACGCCATAAAAGCAGAGGTAGAGAGCGATGTCAGGGCGTTGGAGATCGAACATGGCATCAGCGCGTGCCTCACCGTCGTCCGCGTCGGAGTCGACCCCGCGTCTGAGGTTTACGTCAACAGTAAAGTAAAAACAGCCGCCGAGCTTGGCATCATTTCCCACCATCACCATCTACCGGCTGAGACCAGCCACGAGGACCTGCTCGCCCTGGTTCGCGACCTAAACGCAAATGAAGACATCGACGGAATTCTCGTTCAATTGCCATTGCCCAAGCATATAAACGAACGCGAAATACTCGAAGCGATCGACCCGGCGAAAGATGTAGATGGGTTTCACCCCGTAAACGTCGGCAAACTTTTCCTCGGCTACGCTTCGCTCCTACCGTGTACGCCCGCCGGCGTCATCGAGATCCTGAAACGATCTAACATCGAGATAGCAGGTAAACACGCTGTCATCGTCGGCCGCAGCAATATTGTGGGAAAACCGTTGGCAATGCTTTTGTTAAAGGAAAATGCAACGGTCACGATCTGCCATTCGCGGACAGCAAATCTCGCTGAAATTACACGTCAGGCTGATATTCTCGTCGCCGCGATCGGCCGGGCGGGATTCATAACCGGCGAGCACATTCGTGACGGGGCGACCGTCATCGATGTCGGCATTAACCGGGTATCGGATGCCGAGGCCGCCCGCGAATTTTTCGACGGCGAAGAGCTTGTCCAACGCTTAAAGACAATCGAGACTCGCGGCTTGACGCTTGTTGGAGACGTCAATCCAAAAGACGCGCTTGTACGGGCCGCCAATTTCACGCCGGTACCGGGCGGCGTTGGATTGCTGACGGTCGCAATGCTGATGAAAAACACGGTCCGAGCCGCAAAGGTTCGACGCAAAATTTAACCACAGAGGACACAGAGAGCACAGAGACAGAATGACCTTGGCTTTGTTTTCTCAGTGTTCTCTGTGAACTCTGTGGTGAAAACTCTTATGAACTTTGAAGAATACCAATCCGAAGCTCGCAGCACGGCTCTGTACCCTCGCCGCATGGAAAACCTCGAATACCCGACGCTCGGACTTGCGGGCGAGGCGGGCGAGGTTGCAAATATTGTCAAAAAGATCCAACGCGATCACGGCGGCGTTATCAACGACGAGATTCGCGGCAAGCTAAAAGACGAACTTGGCGATGTGCTCTGGTACATCTCGGCGTGCGCTGACGAACTTGGGCTGACGCTCACCGAGATCGCCGAATTTAATGTTCAGAAGTTAGCCAAAAGGCACGGACGATAGCGAAAAATGGAAAGTGGAAAATGGAAAATAAAGAATATGTCTTGAAGACAAAATCGTACGATTTTGCTTGAGAATCGTTTAAAGCGAACCGATGAATTTTCCATTGTCCATCTTCCGTTTTCCATTATGTTGAAAGTTGGGCTTACAGGATCGATAGCAGTCGGCAAATCTTATGTTTGCGATTGTCTTCGCGAACTCGGCTGCCATGTGCTCGATGCCGATAAAACGTCGCGAGAAGTCGTCGCGCCAGGCACGGTTGGGCTTGATCTGATCGTCAAAAACTTTGGTGACACGGTTTTACTGCCGGATGGCGGGCTGGACCGCAAAAAAATGGGTGCGATCGTATTTGGCGAGGAGGAAAAACGTCAGCTTCTCAATTCGATAGTCCATCCATTGGTCATCGCGGCGCAGGATCACTGGATCAGGGAATGCGAAAAAACCGATCCAAGCGGCATTGCGGTCATGGACGCTGCGTTGATGATCGAGTCCGGAGGTTACAAACGCTTTAACAAACTCATTGTCGTGTGGTGCGAACCTGAGTTACAATTGGAGCGCCTGATACGACGCAACAATTTGAACGCGGAACAGGCTAAAATGCGTATCGCCGCTCAAATGCCGCAGGACGAGAAAAAGCGATATGCCGACTATCTGATCGATACATCATCGGGCTTTGACGACACCCGGAGACAGGTTGAGAGCGTTGTCGATCACTTGCGAAAGGCTCCACCATAAACGAATGATACTTTCTCGAAAAATGCCCGTTGTCCCGACAAGATCGGCCAGATGGTTTCAAATCGTTGCGGCAGTATTTTCGACAGTCATTGTTTCCTCCTGCATCCAGATCCAAAAACCCGCGGCCGAACCTTTCTTTGCCGCAACCCAACCGCCGCCAAAACAGGAATTTCGCTGGAGCAACGGAAAATTGCCTAAGAGCTTCGATCCGGCACGCGCCGCCGCTGCACCCGAGACGGATGTCGTCCGAGCCATATTTGAAGGCCTGACGGAGATCGACTCAAAAACGCTCGACGCCGTTCCGGCGGCGTCCGAAAAATGGGCGGCGTCCGATGACAAACGGGTCTGGACGTTTCAGCTTCGGAAAGATGCCCGATGGTCGAACGGCAAACGCGTGACGGCGGATGATTTCGTTACTTCATGGAAACGCCTCGGCACGCTCGCCGAAAAGACCGCTCATCGTGAATTGATACAAAATATCGTCGGGCTAAAGACTGAAAAGCCGGGATTGATGCAGCCGCCCGTTGATTCACCCGAGTTTCAGCACGCGCCCGCAAGAAGTGCCGAGACCGGCACGGCAACCTTGTCAGCGAGACCCCAGGAACCGCATTCGCCGCCCGTAAATCAAACAGGGCCGAATACGCCGCATGACGAGGTTGACCGCTCGAAACAAAAAGATACTGCATCGGCCAAAAAATTTGGCGTCGAGGCGGTCAGTGATTCTGTGCTACAGGTCACGCTCGAGCTTCCCGACAAGGATTTCCCAAAATTGGTAGCCAACCCCATTTTCCGTCCGATCTACGGTGATGGATTCGAATTCGAGACGGATCCTCTGGATACTGACGTCGTGACAAACGGGGCGTTTACGGTCGGTGACGCGGATAAAGACGACATCGCCCTCGACCGTTCGGACACCTATTGGAATAAGGCCGCGGTCAAGCTCGAACATGTCCGCCTCGTCCCGAAAGACACCGCTGAGGCAGCGCTCGACGCGTATAAAAAAGGTGAGATCGACGCCGTTACCAATGCCGAATTTGAGCCGCTCGCCCTTAAACTGCTGTCGCCATATCAGGATTTTCGCCAGACGACACACAGCGCGCTCAATTTCTACGAATTTAATACGCGTAACGCGCCGTATAGCGATCGCCGCGTTCGCGACGCGCTGGCCACCTCGATAGACCGTGAACGCCTGACCGACGGTGAATTGGAAGGCTCGATGAGAGCCGCGAACGTCTTTCTGCCTCTCGGGAACGATCACGCGGTGAAATTGGCGTTCGACGCCGAAAGGGCCCGCGGGCTGCTCGAAAAAGCCGGATATCCGAATGGCGAAAATTTCCCCCAAATAAGATTGGTAATAAATCGCAATGATACCCAGCAGCGTGTCGCCCGCGCGGTCGCCCGAATGTGGAAGCAAAATCTAAACCTTAATACCCAGATCATCGTAAAAGAATCGTCGGAAACGGATGCGGTCAAGGCATCCGGCGAATTCGATCTGATTCGCCGCGGCGTGGTTTTGCCAACGGCCGATGAACTGGTAAGCCTGGCTTCCGTTTTCGGCACGGATCTCAATAACTCCGAAGCTCCCGCGAAAGAGACCAAGGCCGGCGAATTGCCTGTGGGAACACACCCCGAACCGGCCCAGCCGTTGAACAAAAAGACTGAAAAAGGCGGCCCGTCAGACACTGAAAATATTGAAAACGTTGCGAAAGAAGCGGCTCCAGTGACATTGTTGACCGAGGACGATGCGATCTATGAGCTAAACGCGATCCCGCTTTATTTCCCGATGT
>JAYVDQ010000547.1:0-4958 GCA_043749325.1 Chloracidobacterium sp.
TGGACGCCCGAACTGGTTATGCAGGCCGCAATCGAAGTACAGAGTATTCAGCCAACGACAAACTAAATGGACAATGACGTTTCGGAAAATTTCACTCCCTTGCGGGCTTCAGTTCTTAAGAGATGGCTGACGATCCTCGGCCCCTTTCTCGGCCTTATATTCGTTATTCTCATCTTTGCGATCCTGACCGGGAGTCCCGAAAAATATCTTTCGCCATTCAATATCCGTGTCATTCTTTCGCAAACGGTCATCGTGGCGATCAGCGCGATTGGCATGACGCTGATCATCATCAGCGGGGGCATCGACCTTTCGGTCGGATCGACAATTGCTTTGTCTGGGGTTGTTACGGCACTGAGCGTAAACGCGGGGTTTGATCCCGTAATTGCGGTCCTCTTCGGGATATTGGCGGGCGGCGTTATCGGATTTGTAAACGGCGCCGTTATAACTGGTTTACGAGTCGTACCTTTTATTGCGACATTGGGCATGCTCGGCGTAGCCCGTGGATCCGCCAAGTGGATATCTCATCAGGAACCCGTAAATGTTTCACAAACCTGGATCAATAACCTTGTGGTTACCATGCCCGATCCGCCGTGGCTGCTGTTGGCTCCGGGCGTTTGGATCACTATCCTATTGGCGATCTTAATGGCGGTCACGCTCCGAAATACGGTGTTTGGCCGGCGGGCGTTTGCCCTGGGGTCGAATGAGGTCGCGGCCCGTGCCTGCGGTATTTCGACGGATAAATTGAGGATATGGATCTATAGCCTCGGTGGGCTGTTTTTCGGGATATCGGGTGTTATGCAGATGTCCCGGCTCAGGCAGGGCGACCCCACGGTCGCCGCCGGGACGGAACTTGATGTGATCGCGGCTGTTGTCATTGGTGGGGGCAGCCTGAGCGGCGGACAAGGGACTGTACTGGGCGCCATGATCGGGGCCCTCATTATGGCGTTTTTGCGTAACGGATGCCAGCAAATGGGTTGGGCAAATTATGTCCAGGAAATTATTATCGGAGCGATAATCATAGTCGCCGTAGCAGTCGATCAGCTTCGCAGCCGCCGGGCGTAAATTAGCAGAAATTCGATCATACGATAGCATTCTAAAATAATTTTTCAATAAATTTTCGTTTTTGACACGGTTTCTGTTGACATGGCTCTCAAAAAAATGTTATCGGTAAATATCTTTTGTTAACGGTAACAATTTAATTCAGATTTAGATAGATCTTTGGAACTGAGCGAACGGACAATTAGGTGCGGGTTATCGCCTAATTGGTAAAACCAATTAATGCTCAAAATAGGAACTCTGGTCAAAACGGTATTCCTACAGTCGTCACGGCAAATCGCACCAGGCAATTGCTTTGCCATCACAGGACGACTAAAAAAATTGATCACGGCTGGTCACCCAGATGTCTCTGGCAAGCGGGCGGTTAGAGCATTATGAATTTTTCCGGGGCTTCCATGTACACGAGTACAAAGGATCAATTAGCTTCGGGCCGAGTACAAAATTAGACCACAACCCTTAAGGAGGCCTTCAATGTCTTGTTTCAAATTATTCAGTATCAAGCTGTTTTTAAGTTTGACCATCGTATTGATCTTCGCGCTCGCAGCGGCGGCACAGTCCATAACCGGCAGCATCTCGGGCACGGTGACCGACTCAGTCGGCGGCGTGATACCGGATGCCATAGTTACAATAACCAATGAGCAAACGGGTACGAGCAGAAATGTAACAACCAACGAGGAGGGGCGGTTTTCGTTGTCAGCTCTTCAGCCCGGTGTTTATACCGTCAAAGTGGAACAGAAAGGTTTTCAGACCTTAAAACGGACAAACACTACTCTAAGCGCAAATGAGAATCTGTCGCTTGGCGAAATGCATCTAACCGCCGGGAATGTAAGCGAAACGGTCACCGTTATGGGCTCGGGTGCCATTGTCGAACTCGAAACCAGCGATTTGACGGCCCGGCTAACCTCCGATCAAATCGATCTGATATCGACGAAAGGGCGTGACATTACATCGCTGCTGCGCCTGATCCCCGGCACAACTAACGAGGACGACGTTGAATCGTACGGCAGCGGGTTCGGCACCGATCTGCCGTTTATTTCAGGTCAACGCGGACGCTCGACCGTGCCGACAATTGATGGATTGAACGCCGGGGAACCGAGCGGTTCCAATAAGCTCAGCATGTCGATCAATCAGGACGCGGTCGCCGAGGTCAAGATCCTGCGAAATAACTATGCGGCCGAGTATGGCAACAATGGCGGTGCCATTATCAACATCGTTTCCAAGGGCGGCAGCAAGAGTTATCGCGGCAGTGCCTATTACTTTTTGCGTAACGAAGCGCTCAACGGCAACTCGTTCTTCAATAACAAAGGGTCCCTGCCGCGGCCGCTTTACAGGCACAACATTTGGGGCTTTAACTATGGCGGCCCGATGCCCATTCCCCATTTTGGTGAAGGCGGGCCACTTTTTGAAAAGAAAAAAGCATTTTTCTTTGTATCATACGAGCATCCGCACACGATTCAGCCGACAAATCCTATTTTTGTGACCGTTCCGACTGCCCTCGAACGCACCGGAGATTTTTCGCAGTCGTTTAACTCAAGCGGAGCTTTGATTGTCGTTAACGACCCACTTACCGGGTTGCCGTTCCCGGGTAACGTCGTCCCGAGTGCGCGGTGGAACCAAAGCACGGCTGCGTTTCTGCGGGTTTTCCCGTTACCAAACGCAAATGCCCGGACTGCAACGGGCACCCAGTACAACTACGTAACCCAAAAGAGCGTCGAAGTCCCAAAACGGAGCCTCGTCATCCGGTTTGATTACAAGCCGCGGCAGAACGACAGCATATATTGGAAGGCCCAATGGTTCAGATCCGATAATATTGGATTCGGCACGTCGGGCTGGCCTAGCGGAGATCAAAACCGGTGGGGTATAAACTCACATTATCTTTATAATGACGACGGCTGGACCACAAACTGGGTCCACGTGTTTGGCAAAAGCATGGTAAACGAATTTACCTTTGGGATGAGGCATGACTCCGAGGGGTTTGTGCCGGTTCCGGATACGCTTAACACGATTCTCAGATCGACGCTCAATTACACGGCACCGCAGCTTTTTCCCGCGAACAATCACCTCGGGACCGTGCCCAATGTTACAAATTTCATTGGCGTTGCGGGCACTCCGGCCCTTATCAACTGGCTATCCCGTTGGGGCGAGATAGGTAACGACAGGGTGCGGCCGTCGTTTGCGGACAATCTGTCTTACAATCACGGCAATCACAATTATAAGTTCGGCATGTATTTTGAGCGGATGCTCAATGGCGAGGCGGCCGGGAGCAACTGGGCCGGAACGCTGAGCTTTACCAACAGCACCAGCAACGGCTGGAGCACCGCCGCCGGCAATACGGGGCATCCCTATGCAAACGCATTGCTCGGGAATTTTCAAAGCTATACCGAGAACCAGTTCCGCCCGCACACTAACATCGAGATGCGGATGCTGCAATGGTATGCCCAAGACCAGTGGAAGATAACGCGGCGGCTTTCGATAAGTTATGGGATGAGATTTGGGCATCATACGCCCTACTTTCAGCGCGACGGCTTAGGATCGAGTTTCGACCCGTTTATCTACACTCAGGGGAACATAACTCTCTATGCGCCTTTCTGCGTCGGCGGGCTTCCCGCTCTTGGAGCCGCGTGTGCAACCGCAAATCAACGTGCCGTGGATCCGCGTGTGCTACTTAACGGCGGCGTCCCGACTGCGGCCCAACTGTTGGCTAGTACGCTCGTTCGCTCTCTTGTTCCCGGATCCGACACATTGAACGGCCTACATCTGGCGAAGGATCCTAATACGGTCCGAGGATACCGGGATTTCAGACATAATGGCTTCGATTTCGAACCGCGGCTCGGTTTTGCGTACGATATCACCGGCCGGGGTAAAACCGTGATTCGGACAATGGTGGGTGTATATCATACTCCGCGTGCCGGTGGCGGCACGACAGGCGACCTGACCGGTAATCCGCCGGAACAGCGAACCTACACAGTAACCAATGGCAACATAACAAACCTCGCGGCTCTGGCGGCGCAGGTGCAGAGCACCGCGCTTGTCCTGCCAAACGGGACGATCCGCGGGCTTGAGACCGATTCTCACACTCCGGAAATGTACAATTTCTCGTTGGGCGTTCAGCATTCTCTTGGCTGGGGAACAGTCGTCGAGGCAAGTTATGTCGGATCGCGCGGGCGATGGCTTGGCGAACAGCGCAACATCAACGCCATTCCGGACGGCTCGCGATTAATAAACTGTGCCCTCCTCCCGACCAATGTTACTTGTCACCCCGAAAACAGAGATCCATTTACGGCAACAAGCACGACCAACGCTACGACAGGCGTCCGCAATAATGATTTTCTGCGGCCATTCATTGGCTATGGCGATATTAATCAGGTAACCTGGTCGGCGAATTCAAGGTACGATTCATTGCAGGTCCAGGTAAATCGTCGCTATACAAAAGGTTTTCAGTGGGGGCTTGCCTACACTTTCGCTAAATCCACCGACACGACCAGCGATGATCGGGATGGCGTGGTGTACACCAATGGCAATGCTTTTGGCGGACGAGACTATAAGGCATTTAATTTTGCGGCATCCGATTACGATCAACGACACGTTTTGACGATCAATTACATCTGGAACATTCCATTCTTCCAAAAAGCCGGCAACCGGCTGGTGAAGGGCATCCTTGGCGGTTGGCAGATCTCGGGGACGACCTCGTTCGCAACCGGCAAGCCAAAAGATATTACGGTTTCCTACTCGAGCACCGCAGTCAATGTCACGAACGGGCAGACATGTACCGCCGGTTCTTTTGCCGGAACGCCGAATGTTACGACGGGTTTGACCGCGTGTACCCCGATCACGGATTTCACCGGCGGCTCGGTTAACGCTTTGCCTTTTGTAAGTTGTGCAAGGGCGAATGATGGCGCCAC
>JAYVDQ010000548.1:0-6288 GCA_043749325.1 Chloracidobacterium sp.
GAACGACGGCCGGAAAACAGCCCGTCAGAGATAATAAGTAAGAATTATTATTACTTGATAAGGAAAGGAGCGGTCTCGGCCGCTCCTTTTTTATTTAGACAAACAAGCGAACGAGATAGTAGATCCCAAAACCAATGCCGACAATGACCGCGATCAACGCCAATATCAGTCCGGCGACGAGGAACTTAAATTTCTTATAGCGATTTTCGTCCGGCGGCGAAAGTTGGTTTTGAGGAAAATATGGTGGTGGACGGTTCATGTGTCAGTTGTCGGTGGTCAGTTCCTTTTTTCTTTATCTTTGAGGTTATCAGCTTTAGTTAAACGCATCAAACCATCGTCAAAAATCTTCCCGGTTCTGACAATTCGGACTACTGACAACCGGCTACTGACAACTGACTACTCTGTGCGATAATGTTTTAGCTCTGGACAAACTAATTTACAGGAATTACCTATGAAACGCATTCTTTTTGCAGTTCTTTTTGTCGTGATCGGCCTGTTCGCGATTGAGGCCCAATTGACCTTTAACGTCAACGACCTTATCAGCGTAAAACGCGTCGCCGACCCGCAGATCTCGCCGGACGGTAAAACGGTCGCATTTACAATTGGTGTGGTCGACAAAGCCGCGAACAGGACCGTCAATCACATCTACACGATCGGCACCGACGGCACAAAACAAAAGGAGATCACGACGGGAGGCTCATCGAGCAGCCCGCGTTGGTCGCCTGACGGCAAGTGGATCGCGTTCGTTGCCGGCGGCCAGATCTGGGTGATGAAGCCCGACGGCAGCGACAAAAAGCAGATCACAAAAATATCGACCGGCGTTGGCGGGCCCGTGTGGTCGCCTGATGGCAAATGGATCGCCTTTGGCTCGGATGTTTATCCGGAATGCCCGACCGATGAGTGCAACAAGGCTGAGGATGAAAAGGCGGATAAGAATAAGGTCCTGGCACATGTGACCGAGAGGCTGCTTTACAAGCATTGGGTCGAGTGGCGCGACCGGAAGCGCTCGCATCTGTTTGTTGTTTCGAGTAATGGCGGTGCCGCGCGCGATCTGACGCCCGGCGATTTCGATTCTCCGCCCTACGCCGCGGCTACCGGTGCCGATTATGTATTCTCGCCGGACAGCTCCAGCATTGCTTACTTACGAAATCCCGATAAGGTCGAGGCGACTTCGACCAACAGCGACATTTACATCCAGCCGCTTTCGGGCGGAGCCGCGAAAAATATCACGGCGGCGATGCATGGTTATGATGTTTCGCCGGTCTTTACGCCAGATGGCAAATATTTGCTTTTCCGCTCGCAGGAGACCCCGGCATTTGAGGCCGACCGCTGGCGAATAATGCGCTACAACATCAAGACCGGCGAAACTGTCGAGATTACACGAGGGTTCGACCTACAGGTTGAGGAAATGACCGTTTCGGCTGACAGTAAGACGATCTATTTTATTGCCGGCGAACGCGGAAAGAATCCGATCTTTACAGTGCCTGTCGAACCGGATTTTCGCGTGCGAATTGCGACGCACGTCAAAAAACTCACCGTCGGAGGATATTACTCGAATCTTAACATTTCGAGCGACGGCTCAACACTCGTCTTTGCATCCAACTCGATGTCGTCGCCGGCTGAGATCATGCGGGCCAACGCCGACGGCAGCGGCATCACGGCTTTGACAACGGCCAACAAAGCCGCCCTTGCGTCCTTTGGCCTCCGTCAACCCGAAGAGATGGACTGGAAAGGCGGACTGAACACGAACATTCATGGATTTTTGCTTAAACCGGCCCGTTTCGATCCTGCTAAAAAATATCCGCTCATTGTTCTTATCCATGGAGGGCCGCAAGGCGCGTGGGGCGACAACTGGGGCTACCGCTGGAACCCGCAAGTATTTGCAAATCAAGGCTACGTCGTCTTTATGCCGAACCAGCGTGGTTCGACAGGATACGGCCAGAAATTCGTTAACGATATTTCGGGCGACTGGGGTGGAAAAGCCTTTACGGACATCACTAATGGTGTCGCGGAGGTCATCAAAAAACCCTTTATCGATAAATCGCGTATCGGGGCGGCTGGAGCAAGTTATGGCGGATATATGGTTGACTGGCTGCTCGGGCATAACAACGATCCGAGATTCAAATTTGCGACATTTGTATCGCACGCCGGGGTTTACAATCTTGAAAGCATGGCCACCGCGACCGAAGAATTATGGTTCGTGAATTGGGAGTTCAAGGGGTTTCCCTGGCAGAATTCCCTGCTTTACAACAAATGGTCGCCAAACAAATTTGCCGCGAATTTTTCAACGCCCACTCTCGTGACATGCGGTGAACTCGATTACCGGGTCCCATACGATCAGAGCCTACAGCTTTATTCAACGCTCCAGCTTGAGAAGGTGGAATCAAAACTCATAATCTTTCCAGACGAGGGGCACTGGATCTTAAAGCCGCAAAATTCGGAGTTTTGGTATAGTAATGTATTGGATTGGTTCAAGAAGTATCTGAAACCGTGAGTTTGAAATATTCTATGAGATCTGTAAAAGGTTCATTTGTCCTAAATCTGGCCGCAATTATCATTGTTGCGGCCTTTTCCACATTCGCACAAACCACTCGGCCTGATTTTAACCGAGCGCAGACGTTTGACGCCCAGAATTACACGATCCGTGCCAGTTTTGACCGCACAAATAAAAAGGTCATTGGTGACACGACCGTCTCGTTAAAGCCATTAAAGGCGGATTTTCGCGTCGTCGAGCTCGATGCGGTCGATCTTATATTCCAGTCGGTAAAGCTCGATTCGTCAGGAGCCGATCTGCAGTTTAAGACCGTGCCGGGCAAGGTCGTCGTGATGCTCGACAAGGCCTACAGCCCGAATGACGTGATCGCGATCCGTTTCAAATACACGGCTACTCCGAAAAAAGGTGTTTATTTTCGGGATGCCGAGACCGGTGCAAAGGCGGTCGGCCATTCGTCGCAAATTTGGTCACAGGGTGAAGCTGAGGAGGCTCGGTATTGGTTCCCGTCATTTGATTTCCCCAGCGACAAGGCGACGACTGAGGAATACATAACTGCGGACAAAGACGAGACGGTCATTGGAAACGGCGAATTCCTCGGTAAGGAGGAAAACGCAGATGGTAAAGTGACGTGGCATTACAAAATGCCAATACCGCATTCAACCTATCTGGTGTCATTTGTGATCGGTAAATACTCGCGGGTCGAGGATAAATACAACGACATTCCCCTCGGCTTTTATGTTTATCCCGGTAAGGAAGAGACAGCGAAAAAGGCTTTTGGCGACACCAAGAACATGATCAAGGTGTACGAAGATCTGACGGGCGTTGCCTTTCCCTACAATAAATATGATCAGACGGTCGTCTCGCAATTCCAATTTGGCGGTATGGAAAATATCACGGCGACCACGATGAACGAGGAGATCTTTTTCGCGGATTTCGATTTCGGGAAGAGCGTCGTCACCGATCTCGTATCGCACGAACTCGCTCATTCCTGGTTCGGTGACCTTGTGACATGTCGAAACTGGGCCGAGCTGTGGCTTAACGAGAGTTTTGCGACCTATATGGAGGCCGCGTATCGCGAGAAAGCCTATGGCCGAGATAGCTATATACAAAAGCTGGAGACTGACCGGGAAACTTTCATGACGGACGACGCAGTCAATAAAAAACGTCACGGATTATTTAACCAGCGCGCCGGGAACGTAGATGCTTTATTTGATAATTCGTCTATCACCTATAACAAGGGTGGCGTTGTTATTCACATGCTCCGCGAGCAGGTGGGTACAGAGGTTTTCTGGAAGGCGATCAATACCTACCTGAACCAGCATAAATTTGGCTCGGTTGAGTCAACCGATCTTAGGAAAGCGATGGAGAATGCTTCGGGGCAGGATCTTGGCTGGTTTTTTAACCAGTGGGTTTATGGCGTCAGCTATCCGAAATTGCAGGTTACTCAATTATGGGAACCGCGATCGAAAACGCTCAAACTTACTATTTCGCAAACACAAAAATCAAGCGAATTGATTCCGTCGGCATTTATCCTGCCAATCGATGTCGAGTTCAAAACAGCTACCGGCACGACATCGGAAAAGCTGGATGTTCATAACCGCATACAAACCTTTATTTTTAAGCTGTCTGCTAAGCCTCAATCTATTATATTAGATAAGGATGACAAAATCCCGCTG
This sequence comes from Chloracidobacterium sp., assembly GCA_043749325.1. Lineage (GTDB taxonomy): Bacteria > Acidobacteriota > Blastocatellia > Pyrinomonadales > Pyrinomonadaceae > OLB17. Next base: position 4,171 of record JAYVDQ010000548.1, read on the forward strand.
AAATCTGTTATACCTGATAGCTTTGCGAGGACCACTACGGTGACTAAAACACCCGTCGAAAAATCAGATGAGCCCAAAATTGATATAAAACTTGATATGGCGCCTTATGAGCTTATCACTCTCTGTGGTCTGCCCACCCGGAAAATTGACACTCAAGATAAGAATGGTACTCGAAGTACATATTTCTACAATGAATATCACCCAGCTAAATGCTCCGGTTACTTTATATTTACCAACAATAGATTAACTAGCATCACTCACATTAACTAATTCTATAACGAAAAATAAAAAACCCCGCTAATCTCTTAGCGGGGCTTTTCTCTTTGAGAAGACCGGATGTCTGCTTCAAACGTTGAAATAGCAGAGCTCAAAGCACGTCCAAAATCACGCCATATTGGCTTGATCTCTACCAGTAACTTCTTTGCCACACCTACGAGGTTAGCTGACGGGCTAGGAACGAAAGATTATCCCTGCATCATATGTCAAGATGCTTCGCCCCCGTTTTTGCTTGCAGTAAGCTAAAACTTTGGTTCCCCCGTGCCGTTATCCACGTGAAACGGCTTCGGCGATCAACTTTTCAACAACGAAATAATACCACCGGACATGTACTATTTCAAGGGTTATGATGCCTAAAAGTAAAAAAAGGTTGAGAAAAATGAAAAAAACCTATTGGCCGGGGTAGATTTGGTACAAAAGTAAGTAAACGACGACGCCCGTGATCGAAACATAGAGCCAAATTGGATAGACGAGTCGCGCCAATTTTTTATGCGACTCATACCACCCTTTGAGCCCGCGACGCAGAGTGACTATGACAAACGGACCGATAACGGCCGCCAGGATCGTGTGTGATGTGAGGATCGTGAAATAGATCGGCCGGATAATGCCCTCACCCGTAAATTTTGTCGGCCCCAGGCCGAAGTAATATGTGCGCAAAGCATGATGGGCTATGTACATGACTAAAAAAAGTGCTGACACCGAGGCCGCCGCCAGCATGCATATGCGATGTGCTGCAATCTGCCGCCGCATAATGAAATAAAATCCCGACAACAAAAAAACGCTGCTCAGAGCGTTCAATGTCGCGTTAACGTGCGGAAATATTTGCAATAGATCCATTATTTCCAAAATCCCAGCAGAATAAACAACACGATCCAGAGACCGCCCATAAAATGCCAGTACCAACCCACCACCTGAGCGAGGGCTGTCCGTTTAGCAATATTGGCCGGGTTCTCTGTCGGGTACCACGAGCGCAGTAGGACCGAACCAAGTGCTGTGATCCCGCCCAGGACATGGACCGCGTGGACCGCCGTCAGGATATAGAAAAACCCTGTGTAAGGGTTGCTCTGAACATAAAACCCTCGAGCGTTTAGCGTGACCCACACCAATATTTGTGACGAGATAAACGCGGCACCCAACACGGTAGTTATCGAGAACCATTTCTTCGAAAGTGGTTGATCATTGCGTGTGACGGCGGTTTTTCCGAAATGATAGGTAAAACTGCTAATGACGATGATCGCCGTGCTGATCCAAACCTGAACGGGTAGCTCGAAGGGCTTCCACTCGGCGACGCCGTTTGTCGCTATCACGATATAGGCCGCAATAAGGCCGCCGAACGTCATCACCACGACGAGCAGTAGAAACACCGTCAAAATACGGGATTTATCGGGGACGAACCTTTCCCGTGGGAGATCGCTGTTTTCATCCGGCCCGTCGCTGCTGCCCCCGCCGCCGGGGTTGTGGCCTCCACCGCCGTTTGACGAACCCGATCCTCCGGAGAGGCCTGAGCGACGACGCTTTGGCTCTGGAATATCCTCGATGATGTCAGCAGTTCCAACTTCCATAGGGTTATCGCTTGTCGGCGACCATGAAAATGAAAAGCAGCGGCAAATAGATCACAGATGCGAGCAGCAGGCGTTTTGCCATCTCGTTAGTTTTAGAGCGAGCGGCCTGAATACTTGCGATCAAAAACAGTATGCCGAGAAGGCTTGCAGCCGCCAAAAAGATCGGGCCCGAAATTCCAAAGAAAAACGGCGCGAGACTGACCGGGACGAGCATGATTGTAAACATCACGATCTGCCGCATCGTAAGCCTGCCGGATGGCTCGACCACCGGAAGCATCAA
>JAYVDQ010000549.1:0-11441 GCA_043749325.1 Chloracidobacterium sp.
GATGCGAAACGCCGTCCGCCGCATGGCCCTGATCGCCGACGAACGCAATAAATCGATCCGCCTCACCATCCGCGAGGGCGAAATCGAGGTCATCGCCCAGTCCACCGAGGAAGGCGACGGCAGCGAGATCGTCCAGGCCGATTACACCGGCGAAGAGATCCAGCTCGGCTTTAACTGGCAATACCTGATCGAATTCCTAAACAACGTCGGAGCCGCTGAACAGTCGGCAGAAGCAGACGGCAGTTCAGGAGAATCTAACGGTGCCGCTGCCGCTGCTACTGCCACTGCCCGAGAGTCCCGCACCCGCATCGCATTCGATTTCAAAGACGCCAACGCCCAAACCCAAATGTCCATCGCCGGCGAAAACACCTACGACTACAAATACATCGTCATGCCGCTGAGGATATGAGAAGGCAGTTGTCAAGCATTTCTTGACAACTCAATTACGGAAAATGGGCAAGCTACCGCTTGCTACGAATGGATTTAGTTCGCGGTAATACGAAAGGCTTCGCTCGGCAACCGGCGAAGCCTTTTTCCATTGTCTAACACCTTCAGCAAATTGCAATATCGAGTAAATGAAATCACAATCCGGCCCTAGACATCATATTTTGCCACGTTTCTTGCTAAAAGGATTTGCAAGTCAATCCCGCGGTAAAACGGTATTTACATGGTTATTTCGTAGAGGACAAAAACCACGTGAAGAAAGTATTCAAAACATAAATATCTCTAAACATTTCTACGGGCGCGAAGGTGAGCCATTCCCCGATCCTCAAATTACCGAGGTTGAGCCGGGTTTCGCGATTTTTATTGAAGGTCTTCGTAAAAGCAATCAAACGTATCAGATTACGGATCATACAGTTATTGAGTTCGTTGCTCATATTAGTATGAGAACAAAAAATATACGGGACTCGATGCATTCACTTGTGGAAACTGTAGGTGAAGGCATAGCGGAACATATGTCATCGAACAAGATGAAGGAAGCAATCATTACTCACGTTCAGAACTCGGTTCTGAACGGCTATGAAAAAACAGCCCCTCACTTTTCTGCCCAAGCGATGTCAATACTTCGCGGGGAAGTCTCAAAAGAATTTGATAAGTTACTTAAGGGCAAAGATGTTGATCTCAAGCCGGAAATGGAAAGCATTCTCAACGATTTTCCGATTCGTGAAAAAATAAGACAGGGGCACAACGAACTCATTTCAAAAGACGTCATTCCTCAGGAGATTGTTCAGATTTATGAGAAATTGAATTGGTATGTGGTATCGACCGACGAGGCCTTGGTGTTAAGCGACAGCGGCATGATTATCGAAACCAGTACAAAACGAAGATTCAAATCAGTAGATTTTATTAACGAAAATATTGTTAATTGTTTTCTTCCTATAGCCTCAAACCGCATCATCGTTGGCACAGTATTTAATGTCTTACCCGGCTTCAAGGTCAAGACGTTGAACTCGGCCATGATTAAATGTGCTTTCGATTTTTTCATTTTTCATGAAAATAGTCCGGAAGAAGAAGGTCTTACTAATAAGATCGGTGAGTGGGCGGGAATTGTCCCTAAAGAGGAATTACAAAGAGATACAGAAGACATGTTTGATGACCTAATCGCTGAACTATTGAATAAATGCGATAAGTAAGATAGACACTGCCTAAGACGCGACTGAAACCAGTAAATTGGAAATCGCCGACCGTCTGCTTTCCGACCCACAATACTCATGCTCGCGGGGGGGCTTATTCAATAGGAATCCATGCCGCAGTCGGGAACGCTACTTCCTTTTTGTTTGGCTTACATTGCTTATCAAACTTCGTCCCAGGCGGATACTGGTTGCCTTCTATCTCGATTCTTGTTGGGCTAACGATTCTCAATTTGATAGCTTCATCGATTTGGCAAACTTTCTCGGCATATTTTTTTCCGGTAGTCGGGTTCACCTTCCACCAATACCAAGCGGGATATGACGATGTGCCAATATATAGATCCCCTTGCTTAGTAACTTGACCGTGTGCAGAGACCCCAAGTTCCTTTTGTTCGTCGGTAAGATCCGCTTCAAAGTAAATATAATCACCATCCCTTCGGAGAGTTCTGACCACACCAGTGGCCATAGACTTCCAACGAGTTGGAAATCCGTCCGGGTTACCTCCGGATGGACTTATGCTCGCGCCAGGTTTCTTGGCACCTTTGTCCTCCGCCATCGTCACGAGTGGCTTCTCAGCCTCATTCTTAACTGCCCTCAAAAGGTCGTCCAAATCAGGTCTCCATTTCTTGCTATTGTTTAGGCTCTGCTGTGTCGTTTTTCCAAAGGCGTTATCCGAGGTGACCCACGCGCTGACATTGACACTTGAAATGCCTTGAAACTCCGCAACACTGATTTGAACCTTATATCGCATGTTATTGCCACCCATTACCATCCCTACAAGGAGTTCATTACCGAACCCGGTGACTGGCTTGCTTAACATAAGGGATCGATTATTTTCATTTTCGATTTGATAATTCCAGCTTTGAAACGAGCGTATAAGCAAGGGCATAACGTCTGCGGTTGGAGCAGCGATCTGAACCACCGCAGGCCCTTTTAGACGCTGTTTTTGTCCGTCCTTGTCTAATTCGTTATAGGTTACAAAAGGCGGTGATGGGATCAGGAGCTTTTGAACCGGCGGAGGATCTTTCGGCGGGTCTGCGGATGGAATATTGGCCTTTGATTGAGCAGATTGTGCTTCAATCATTGCGGAAACGACTAAATCAGAGACCTTTTCATCTGTTAAAGATTTCAAATCGGCGAGTTCTGTTTTGAAATCAACCTTTGAGGTCTTGATTTTACTTATAATCACCGTCGCAGGAAGTCCCGCTTTCGACATTTCAACTATATCTTGATTGGTCAAAGGTTTGTCCGATTGACAGAAGACACTGATTACGGGGAAACAAAGCAGAACCAACAGAAAGACAAACCTTTTCATAAAGCTCACTATAATTCAAGCTATCTTCGATTACAAGATTTTCGCCTGCCCCAAAACGCGTCAAAGCCCTCCAAACAGCATTTAAATCCGTGCAAAAATTTGCCAGCGTATTCCAGAGAACGTTGTAATATAGGCCCAATGACTCACGAAATAACTTTAGAAGAAAACGCGTCGGCCGAGGATATTTCCCGTATAGCCGAAGGCATCGACCGGCATGTCAGTGAGATGTTTCCCGGTAAGAGCGTTGGGACGATCACCTTTTTTGTGCGGGACGAGGCGGGCGAGATCGTGGGCGGGGTTAGCGGGAATTATGGGTCGTTTGGATGGCTGTATATTGATGCCCTTTGGGTGAGCGAGCATTTGCGGGGCTGCGGGTATGGGTCGAAGCTGATGCAGATGATCGAGGCCGAGGGCGTCCGGCGAGGCAGCAGGAATGTGTATCTGAATACGTTTAGCTTTGAGGCACCGGAATTCTATAAAAAGCTCGGCTACACGGTCTTTGCCGAGCTCGAGGATTTCCCTCCCGGCCACAGCCGCCTGTTTTTGAGAAAGGCCCTGTAAACGACATACGGAGTTTAGCCACGAATTGCACGAATGAACACGGATAAGAATTGCTCGGGGCTGATTCGTGACATTCGTGTTATTCGTGGCAAAAGATTCCGCTGAAGAAGGCCGAAAGCAAAACATACTGGCAAAATCGAACCGGTAATTTTCGGCTTTGATGCCGGATACGGCGGGTGTATGCTTGGCGCTATGGACAAGCTCGAACATACCGATTTTGAAGGCGACATCATTGATATAACTCCCGGACAAAAGCGTGTTGGCAAGGGGGTCGTCGTCGTCGTCATCGCGGCGATTGTTCTGCTGGTCGCTTTGCTCAGCAGCATTGGCATATATACCGATGCTTTGTGGTTTGGGTCGCTGGGTTTTGCCTCTCGGTACTGGTACGTCTTCGGGTTGGGATGGGGGCTTTTCTTTGTATTTGCGATACTGACCGCCGTTATTTTGCGGGGCGGTTTTTATGTTTTCGAGCAGGTGTTTGGGCCTGAAATACGCAAGCCCCGCCGGATATACATAAACAAACAGCCGCTCGATGTCAGTTTCGGACGGTTTTTACGCCCCGCCGGTTGGATCGTTGCCGTCGTCTTTGGTCTGGGCTTCGGGTCGGACTTGAGCAGCGATTGGAATGCATGGACGCTCTATTTGTACCAACCGGCGACGACGGCCGCCGACCCTATCTTTGGCCGATCGATCGGGTTCTACCTTTTCACGCTGCCGGTCTATAGGGACATTGCCGGTTGGATCACAGACCTTGTCTTTCTACTTCTTCTCGGGGCGATAATTTATACCGTTTTGTCTGCTATTCCGGAGCGGGCCGATTTTCTCGACGAAAAGAAGCCTGCATTTAGCGGCATCGGGGCTCGGGCCTATGCGGTGATCTCCACGGTGCTGGGCGTATTGCTAGTAATTGTCGCCGCACGCACAATGTTGTCGCGATACGACTATCTGTGGACCGATCACGCGTCGTTTAGCGGCGTTACGTTTACCGAGGCCAATTATCTGATCCCCGGGCTGACGGTCGTCGCCATCTCGCTGGTCATTGCCGCCCTCGTACTTTTTGTTAACGCCTTTACAAAGAAAGGCGTCAGGTTGTTCCTGGTCGCCCTGGGCATACCGGTCATTGTTTATCTGGTGGCGGTGGTTGCCGTTCCGGCCTATGTTCAGAGCTTTATCGTCAAGCCCAACGAACTCGGCCGCGAGACGCCGTATATCGAACACAACATCGCCGGCACGCGTAACGGGTTTAATATCGAAAATGTCACGGTGCGCGATTACGCCGCCGACACCACGGTTGACGCCCTCGCTCTCTCGGCTAACCGCAGCACATTATCGAATATTCGGCTGTGGGATTGGCAGGCCCTACAGGACACGCTGCGGCAGATACAAGAGATCCGGACCTACTACGACTTTCCCGATGTCGACGTCGACCGGTACCGCGTCGGCGGCGAGATGCGTCAGGTGATGGTCGCGACACGCGAGCTGGACGTCAACAAACTGCCCGAGCAATCGCGCAACTGGATCAACGAACGCCTCGTCTACACTCACGGCTACGGCGTGACGATGAATCCGGTCAATGAATTTACCGACGAAGGGAAACCGCGTTTCCTGATCTCGAACATGCCGCTTACCTCAACCCCCGACCTGAAGGTCACGCGGCCCGAGATCTATTTTGGCGAACGGACCGAAACAAATGTCTATGTCCGGACCAAACAGCCGGAATTCGATTACCCACAGGGCGAAAGCAACAACTACACGAACTACGAGGGCGAGGGAGGATTTGCCGTCGGCAGTGGGCTTCGACGATTTTGCGTCGCCTGGGCGATGAACGATCTGTCAAAGCTGCCGTTCTCCGACGACGTGACGAGCGAGAGCCGCGTACTGATGCACCGCAACATCACCGACCGCCTGGGCCGCATCGCTCCGTTTCTCGCTCTTGACGACGATCCGTACATGGTCGTCAATTCAGATGGCCGGCTCGTGTGGATCGTTGATGCCTATACATCGACGAATCGCTTTCCATATTCGCGGCATTTCAGCGCCGGCAAACAAACGGTCAATTACATTCGCAACAGCGTCAAGATCACGATCGATGCCTATACGGGTGCGATGAACTTTTACGTTTTTGACGAGGCCGACCCGATCCTCGCCGCCTACCGGGCCGCGTTCCCCGAGCTGTTCAAACCAGCGGCCGAAATGCCCGACGGTATTCGCGCACATATTCGTTATCCCGAAACGCTCATCAAGGCGCAAGGCGATGTCTTTGGCCTTTATCACACGACAAACGCGAAAATGTTCTTTGGCCGTGAGGACGTGTGGAGTATCGCCCGCGAGGCAGTAGCCGATAACACCGCAAAACAGGGATCTCAGTCGCAGGCAGCACCGCTTGACCCATACCAGGTGTTGATGCCGCTGCCAGGCGAGGGCGCGCAGCCGGAATATGCGCGGGTTTTGCCATTTACGCCCGGCAACCGCAATAACATGATCGCCTGGCTCGCCGGCCGGTCCGATGGCGATGCCTACGGCCAATTACTTGTATATGTTTTCCCGTCGTCACGCGTGATAGACGGCCCGCTACAGATCGAGGCGCGGATCGACCAGGATGCACAGCTCTCGTCGCAGATAACGCTCTGGAACCAGCAGGGATCAAAGGTAAAGCGAGGCAATCTGATCATTATGCCGATCGGCGCCGGCCTGCTCTTTGTCGAGCCGATCTATCTACAGGCCGTCCGCAGCCCGATGCCGGAACTGCGGATCGTCGTGCTTGCGACGCAGGAAAGGCTCGTCTATGCCGAGAGTTTTGAAGCGGCGCTCGCCCAATTGCTTGGCCAGCCGCAGAAAACGGCGGCAAAACCGACAGAGGAAAAAAAGACGCCCGAGACGGGCACCGCCGCTCCCTCCGCGAACGAACTCATAAAGCGTGCCGGGCAAACCTTTGCCGATTACCAACGCCTCACCGCGGAAGGCAAACTTGCCGAGGCAGGGCAAAAACTAGACGACCTCAAACGGATCCTGGACCAATTGCAGAAAGGGCAGAAGTGAGTATCATAAAGCCTAAAACCAAATGAATAAAAAGACAGTTGGCTCATTTACTTTAATTTTGCTTATTGTTTTCTCCGCCGGTCAAAAACTACGTGCCGAAAAATTTTGGCTGGAAACGATGAGATTGGATGCACGCGGTGGCAAAATATTGCCAACGGCTTGATCGGAGTGTGCATCAAAACGAGCTTGGTTATACAATCAAACGGTCACGCGCTTGCCGCGAAAAATAAGGTTTTTACAGGAGTTACAAAGATGAAAAAGAGTTTACTTGGCACGGGTATATTTATCGTGATTGCCGCCGCGGTCGGTTTCGGTCAGGACAAGGAGAATTTGCAGTACAAGCTGCTGGCAACGACCCGGACCTCTACGATGCAGAAGGAGATAAACGAGACGGCGGCTCAAGGGTACCGGATCCTGGTCGGGGCACCGACGAGCGGGTCGGAGATGGCATTGTTTTTGTCACGCGACGGGACGGTCGCCCAGCCGTTTCAATATAAGCTGCTCGCCACGTCCCGGACGGGGACGATGGAAAAGGAGCTTAATGAAGTGGCCGATGGCGGTTACCGGCTGCTCCCGAGCACGATGATCGCAAAGAAAGGCGCATTCACCGACACTGTGGAGATCGTATTAATCATGGAGCGCCCGCCAAAACCGACCAGCCGTTACCAATACAAACTGCTCGCGACCGACCGCACCTCGACCCTCCAAAAAGAGGTCACCCAGGCCAAAGACGCCGGCTACAAGGTCGTCGGCATGGTCAGCCGCGACGAACACATTGTCATCATGGAACGGGAAATAACGCTTCCGTAAACCTACAGTGTGGGACAAGGGGGGACCGTTAGACAATATGCTCACGCGGAATGTTTTGTGGCCTCGCGATCCGTGTCCTTTTGATCGACCGGTGTAATCCTCAGACCCTGTGTTTCGGGCTTTTTAGCAGGTGTGTATTCGAGGCCGAAACTAAGCAGTTCGAGCAGGGCCGTCACCAAAAGAGCGGCCACGGGCGGCACGAATATCACGGGAACGGAATTGTCGTTCAGAAAGGGACTGTTTTGAAAGGTTAGCTTTTGAAAGGCATGCTCGGGCGAGTTGAGGTAAATAAAGAGGCTAATGACAGCTCCGAACAGAACGGATCCGAACACAAGTCGGACCAATCTTGTTCCCGCACCCGTCTTGGATGCGGCGCCACCGATCAGGATGTATAGAAAGCCTCCCCCAATTGAATCGATAATGCTTAAAAATCCGCCAAATATACCGTTCATAAATGCCTCCATAGTTGAAAGTCCGCGCTTGCATTTCTTACGCTTTTTCTTTAAGCACCGACAAAATATTGCCAGCCGGGTCCTTGAACCAGGCGATGTCGGGGGCGTGGCCGCCGCCGGGAGCACGGTAGATGCGTTTTGCGTCGGGGGTGGCTCCGTGCATGTCGTAGCGTTCGAATGTGACGCCCCGAGCGGTCAGTTCGTCGACAGCTTTATCAATGTCGTCGACTGGGAAATTCAAGATCGTGAACGACGCGGGCGTGTGGTCGTGTTTGGGGTAGATGATGATCTCGCCGCCGCCGGCGATCTTTAGCGTCAGGATACCCATTTCACCCGACGTGACATCGAGGCCGAGCGTTTGACCGTAAAATTCTTTGGCCTTTTGTATGTCGTCAACCGAAAATCCCGACAATGCGTGTGTGTTCTTGAACATTTTTTATTGCCTCTCTTAAAAATATATATTGTAAACGCTGTTCCGTCGGTACGGAATCATACATCAGCATGACTCCAACATTCTTTGCTACTCAAGACGACTTTCGCAAATGGCTCGAACGGCATCACGAGACCGAAGGCGAACTGTTGGTTGGTTTTTGGAAGGTCGGCAGTGGAAAGCCTTCGATGACATGGCCGGAGTCGGTCGATCAGGCCTTGTGTTTCGGGTGGATCGACGGCGTGCGGCGCAGGGTCGACGAGATGAGCTACTCGATCCGCTTTACGCCACGTCGCAAGACCAGTATCTGGAGCGCGATTAATATTGCCAAAGTCAAAGCGCTCACGGAAAAAGGCCTGATGCGGCCCGCCGGTCTCGCGGCCTATGAGAACAAGGAGGGTAAGCGATCCGTCATCTATAGTTACGAGAACGCGCCGCGGGAATTTGAACCGGAATACGAGAAGAAGTTCCGGAAGAACAAGAAGGCATGGGCCTTTTTTGAGGCTCAGCCGGCGGGCTACCGCCGATTAATGATCTACCGGGTCGCCAGCGCCAAACAGGAGTCGACGCGCATGAGCCGACTTGAAAACCTGATCGCGGCGAGCGAGGAAAGTAAGCGGCTGTGAACGTTACGACTATTTAGCCGGGTTTTCGGCGTGCCATGCGATACGGCTGTCTTTGGCATCGATTGCTTCGACGCGGCTGTTCTCACGGCGTTCTGTGATCCAGCCTTTCACGGCGCTGGCCATGTCGCGGTCGCCCTCGGCCTTGTCCTGCTGCTCCTGGATCAGGATTGCTTCGGCGGTTGGGGCAGGCGGCGGTACAGCTTCTGCATCGCGCTTGATAACTTTGATGACGGATTTTTTCATTTACTAAGGAAGATAGGAGTTTAACTCAAAGCCCGCACCTTTGGCACCGCTGGTTTTGCTTTTTCTTTTCCGTCGCCGAGTGTCAGCAGGTCGCCGGGAGCACAATCGAGTGTCCGGCAGATCTTTTCAAGCGTTGAAAAGTTGATGCCGAGGGCCTTGCCCTTTTTGAGGCGCCACAGCGTCGAGTGGCTGACGCCTGTCTCCTTTGCCAGCCAGTAGAATGACCGGCCGTGGCGCTCCAAAAGGCTGTCGATCGGGATTTCAATATTCATGTAATTCTTTGTAGGGTACTTGCCGAATGCAAAACATACTGTATGCAGAATATATTTCATATTTGACATATAGTCAAGATAGGGGCCAGCGGCTCGGCACATACCTGCTGCCATAGGAAGTCACGCGGCGCGTCAAATTCGCGTGTGATGTCTAGTTCCTTATCGTTTGTTTCTGACAGGTATTTCTCCCTTTGATTTAGTCATGTGCCCATGCCAACATATTCGCCAGATATTCCTCAAGACGGGCGAGCGTCTGCTTTTGGCCTTCAAGGGCGTTGAAATTCTCTCTCGTGTTGTCGCATTCGGCGGCTGTCTGAAATAGCATTTGACTCGTGAGCTTGGTTTTCGCTGCGCCTTCTTCGCTAAAAATTACTGCCGCGGGCGTGTCAAGCAGAATTTTTACGAAACGGTTGCCATCCGCGCGAAAGTACACTATAACTAGCCTTTATGAAGCAATGCACCGCCTGCAAAACTACGTACACAGACGAAACACTCTCTTACTGCCTTGCGGATGGACACCCTCTTGTGCCGGTGTCGGACGAGTTGACAACCGTCTCTACCCGTGCAGGCGAACCGACAGCGGTTTTTGGCCGAGCCGAGAAAATGCGGGTCGAAATACCGCAGAGAACGGTGGCCTCAAATATTGCCCCGCCGGCGTTTGTTCCTGCGGCTGCCACTCGACCTTCAGGCGGCGGCCTTAAAATATTTATTGGTATGGTTGCGGCTTTTCTGCTCGTCGCCGTGATCGTGATAGCGGGAGGCCTTGTGTTCTACTTCAATAGTAAAAGCACCGAAGTGGCCACCAAAAATACTGTGACGAACAGGGCTTCGACACCCATCCCGTCGCCGTCGGCCACCACGGACGATAAAGACGAGCTTCGCGAACAGATCGCCAATCTGGAAAAAAGGCTGAGCGAGCAAAAAAGTGCGAACCGGCCGGCAAATATACCGCTCACGCTTCCCAATCAACCAACAACTGCAGCGTCCGCTCGCGTAAATTCTCCTGGAGACGGATTTTTAGCGTTGCGGACGTTTCCGAGCAGCGAATCCGGATCTCGCATCTTACAAATACCCCACGGCGCGGTTATCACCGTCGGCGGCTGCCTCAATTCAGCCCGGCTCGGCAGCAAGGCGGGCCGGTGGTGCCGGGCCAGCTATAACGGCTATTCAGGTTGGGTCTTTGACGCGTTTTTGATCTACTAAAAAGAAAGAGTGCGGCTTTTTTGGAAAACCGCACTCGGTAGGTTTATTTTGGTAGGTATAAATGAAGGGTAGTATGATTTCGCTCAGTTACGGTCGAACGCCACCGACGGGGGATAATAAAACGTCCCCAATGTCTTAAAACTCTGTATGTCAAACTCTTTTCTCGCTCCGCAATTCAAGCATGAGCGATAAGAACCTTTCTTGTTCGTGAACGGCCTTGTCAATTCCTTATGCCAGCAACCGAATATTGTGCCCAGCAGTCCGATCTTTTTTCCGAACGCTTCGCTAGTCCTGTCCAATACACGCTCGGCTATCAAATTTTGTTCCAAAATTGCTTGCATAACGTTTCAATTGAATACCGCACTAATTTTTAATGCCGCTTCCCCCTTTTCATGAACGATAACCGCGGAAAAGTCTTGCGGGTGTATGATGAGATACATTACGAAAAGGTTTGAAAATTTTTTCGCCGCAAACTCACTCCTTTCTCTTATCCCTTTAATTCGATAGAATCTTGCCAGTAGATTCAGGAGTTAAAAAATGTTTAGAAGTAATTTGCGCCCCCTTTTATTTTTGCCGGTATTGCTATGCCTGACCGTGCCGGCGTTTGCCTGGGATGAGGTTGGGCATAAGATCACGGCCTATATTGCGTGGCAGCGGATGACGCCCGATGTTCGCGAAAAAGTTATCAAGATCCTCCTATCGGCCCGGGAGGATTCACAGATCGGTGCATTTTATGCGTCGAATAGCTCGCGGACTCTGGATACGAGAAAACGCGAATTTTTTATGGTAATGGCGACATGGCCGGACATCGTTCGCGACGTGAAATACGAGGTTCGCAACAAGAAATATCACAATGGCA
>JAYVDQ010000550.1:0-2041 GCA_043749325.1 Chloracidobacterium sp.
CTTCGTATTTGTTCCCATCGAAATTAACCCAGAAACGATTTTTTTTCAAAGGGATAGTTTTGACCTAGAAAATCCCCAGCTGGGATTTCCGTTCCACGGAATTAAGTTAAATTGGTATTTGATTTGAAGGAGAAAAATAGATGAGAAATGTCGTGTTATTGCTGATCGTGTTTGCTGTGTTATGCCTTAGTTTTGAAAGCCGTTCCGAGGCGGCACCGCCGGCCAGGGACGCGCCCGCCACCTCGGTAATTGCGGACGCTGATCCCGTCACGGGTACGGTCTTTCGAATCGGCAGCGATTCGCTTGGACCATATAGAAACGGAGTCGATTCGGTATCGTCGATAGTACAGGGAATCGGAAACTGGGTTCTGGACACAAAACCCTCTCCCCTTCGAAAGGCCCGCATCGATTTGGGCGACCCCGTACCCAATAGCGGCGGTGCTCCGCCATTTCAGGCGGCGACCGTGCCGGTGCGATTTATATCAAAGTGTACGACGAATATCACGACTCTTGGCTTGAACCAGAGCATTCCATGCCCGCTGGCGATCAGCATCGTCTACCTCGGGACAACTTACGCTCTCCGCGCGGCCGAACCGACCGCTCCGGGAACTGATCCCGTGACATGGACATGTCTTGGCACAACCACGGGCAAATGTGTAAGTTGGGCAATGACACCAAGCGTTATTCAAGCCGACGGGCAAACCAAGATCAAAATGCAATTGCTGAAGGTCGGTATCAAGCCGAATGACCCGGACGTACCGATTGCTCAATTCTACATGTCGTTTAAGGTCAATGTAACGACGCCGTAAGAACGGCGGCGAGTTCTCCCACAACTCATTGAGGCGGCGAACGATGATTCGCCGTCTTTTCTTTTTTCACAAGGGTTAGATATTCGCTTTTTCTCGTTCACCTCTACTATCATTAAGGATTAAAGGATAGTGATGGCGAAAATTAATAACTTCCTCATAATCGGCGGTGGCATCATCGGGCTCGCCATTGCCCGCGAGTTGCATAAAAAGGGTGTCAAGCGGATCACGCTGCTCGAAAAAGGCGTCGTCGGGGAGGAGTCCTCGTGGGCTGCCGCCGGTATGCTCGGGCCGCAGGCGGAGGCGAATGAGAGAGGATCGTTCTTTGATATGACGGTCGAGTCACGGGCTTCGTATCCGGCGTTTGCGGCTGAGTTACTTGACGAAACCGGCATAGATATTGAGCTTGACCGCAGCGGTACGCTTTACCTTGCGTTTACCGACGACGATATTAGCGAACTGGACGAGCGGTTTCGCTGGCAGCGCAAGGCGGGCCTCGCGGTCGAGCATTTATCGGCGGCGGACGCCCGCAAGGCCGAGCCGTTTGTCTCTCCGGATGTGCGCGGAGCCTTGCTTTTCCCCGACGATTGGCAGGTCGAGAACCGCAAATTACTCGCCGCGTTAAAGCGTTACGCGGAAATTAACGGCATCGAGATCCGCGAAAACACCCAAGTCGAGCGTCTCATCGTCGAGGATGGCAGTATCACCGGAGCCGAGACCGAAACCGGAAACTTTCTCGCCGACAAAACAGTGCTTGCAACGGGTGCGTGGACATCGCTCATCAAACTTGGGATCGCTGATCTGCCGGTTAAGGTCGAGCCGGTCCGCGGCCAAATAGTCGCATTTCAGACGGCGAAACGCGTGTTTCAACGTGTGATCTACAGCCGCCGCGGTTACCTTGTGCCGAGGGCCGACGGACGGATTTTGGCGGGATCGACGAGCGAGAACGTTGGGTTTGACAAGTCCGTGACGGAATCCGCAGCGGACCGTTTGCGTGAGATCGCCTTCGAGATAGCTCCGAGTATGGCTGGTTTACCGATAGCGGATCAGTGGTCGGGATTGCGTCCATTCGCGGCGGATGGATTGCCGATAGTTGGCGAGATCGTGGGGCTCGATGGCCTGTTCATCGGCACCGCACATTACCGCAACGGCATCTTGCTCGCCCCGCTGACGGCGCGGATAGCCGCCAATAGATTAACGGACGGAACTGATTCGCGATATTTTTTCGATTTTAG
>JAYVDQ010000551.1:0-5649 GCA_043749325.1 Chloracidobacterium sp.
CACATCTATGACGATGGTAAATGGGCGTGGAAACGCATCGACGCCGAACGGCTAAAGGGAACATACGCCTTTCGCTCGCTGCTCGATTCCGGGGCGGTGCTGGCCTTTGGCTCCGATTCACCGGTTGCCACGCTCAACGCTATTTACGGAGTCTTTGCAGCCGTCACGCGTCAAACGAGCGATGGCAAGAATCCCGGAGGCTGGATCCCCGAGCAAAAGATATCGGTCGATGAGGCCGTCCGCGCTTTCACATGGGGCTCCGCCTATGCCGAATTTCAGGAGGATGTAAAAGGCACGCTCGAGGTCGGCAAACTGGCCGATCTCATCATTGTTTCGGACGATATTTTTAAGATCGGCCCAATGAAGATCCGCGATGCCAAGGTGCTGACGACCGTTATGAACGGACGCGTCGTTTACGAAGTGAAATGATCTAAAACCAGTGAAGGCGGCCTTTTGATATAATTGCAAATAGGGAAATTATGAAAAAAATATGTGTATTGATGAGTTTGTTGGCGCTTTCGCTTGGAGCCCTTGCCCAGGAAAAAATGGGTGGTAAGGAACCGACGGAACAAGACAAAACGGCGGCTATCCCGGCGAACACTTACATGAAACGCGGAGCGCCGATCGGCAATTCGCAAAAAGTGTCCCTGCTAAAGGTTTTTAAGGATCCGGCCAAGTACGCCGGCAAGACCGTACGCGTCGAAGGTGTAATCGTCCGCTCCTGCAAGATGGAAGGCTGCTGGGCCGAACTCGCCGAGAAAAAAGACACCAAGAGCATCCGCGTCAAGATGAAGGATCACGCATTCTTTATCCCGCTCCAGTCGGCCGGGGCATTTGCCCGAGCCGAAGGTGTATTTACCATCAAGACGCTGAGCAAAGCCCCAGTCGACCACATGATCAATGAAGACGGGGCAAAATTCGATAATCGTAAGGCAGACGGGACAGTAATTGAAATCTCATTCGAGGCGACGGGAATCGAGCTTAAGAAAGTTACGAAATAACCTTTCCCGTTAGAACAGGTGGCCGAACAAGTATTCATTGGCCGATTTTAGGAGAACAAATTTATGTTTGCGAAGATCGTACTTGCTATCGGCATCTTGGGGATGTTGCTCGGCCTGGCCGTAGCGGTTATTTCATTAGCATTGGTTCCGCTGACAAGCGGCCGGACAAGCGTGGAAGAGGTGATGCTTGGTTTTATACCGGGCATCATCGTACTCGTTCTGTCGTTCTTTATTGCGGTGATCGGATTGATATTTGTCCTAAAAAATCGCAAGAAGGCTTAAGGTTGACCTGATGAACTCTTCAAGATCAGAGATATCGTTATCGACTCGCGGCTTACCCCTGTGGCGGAAGTTGTTAAGCGACTCGGATCGAGTTAATAAGAAAATAGTACGGAATTACATATAAACAAGGGCTTGGTTTCCTCGGAAACCAAGCCCTTGTTCGGCTTAAATGAGAATAGGTTAAAACCTCAACCGAATCGAAAGTTGAAGTTGTCGCGGGTCACCTACGCCCTGACGTAGATAACCGTCAAAGTTAAAAAGGCTGGGTGACGTTAGCGAGTTCTGATTGCCTGCTCCTGAAAGTGAGTTGATCAGATTTTTCCCATTAAATGTATTGAACATCTCGATTTGCGGGATCAGCTCGATCTTTTCGGTGAGGTTGAACACCCGTGAGAGGCGCCAATCGAAAGACATGTATTTGTTGTCCTTTCTCAGCGTGTTCCGGTTTGTAGCAGTCCGCGTTGCCGGTGTTGCCGGCTGCGCGGAACGAGCTTGGATCCGAGGAGCGAATTCAAGTTTCCACGGAAGCTCGGCATATGCGAAAAAGTTGAACTTGTTTCGGATGTCCCGGTCCGACAAAGCGTAGTCCTGTCCCGGATTGTTGACATTAAACGAGCGGTCAGTGAACGGATCACGTTCGTTCGAATCGTCGTCCTTGTCCTTGGACCAGACATAGTTTGCCTCCATCTGGAAGTGACGGCTAAAGCGTTTTCTTATGCCCGAGGTAAATCCGGCATAGTTAGATCGTCCGATCGACGTTGTAACGAACACGTCACCAAGGTAATCACCAAAGATCGGATTGCCCGTTGCATTCAATTTTCGGCCATAGTTCAAAAAGCGGGTCAGCTTAGTGCCTTTTGAATACGTCATGTCGAAAAACACGACCCAATCGGGAGCCACTTCTTGCTCAAAACCAATGTTGGTCGTGTAGATGCGCGGGTTTCTGTAATTGCGATCAAAAACGCGAACACCACTAAAACAAGGAAATGGATTCGTGAACGGGCCCGCCGCCGAGAAGCCGTTTATAGTCGAACACGATCCAGCCGACGGCGTAACCAAATTTGGCCACACCGGTCGCACGGATGGATTGGCGAACTGCCCGCCGGCGATAGTCTGTTGCTGAACGCCATTGGTTGTAATGGAACCAACTTGGGAAAGCATATTCTGACGGGCGTTATATATCCCGAAACTCCCACGAAGCAACGATTTTTGATTCTTTGCGATATCCCAGGCAAAACCAATTCTGGGCTGCCACATCCTCTTGTCACTCGGAAGTGTTCCATTGGATGGGAATCTGGAGTCATTAAGGAATTTGCCGTACGCGGTGGAGCTTGGTGCAATGGTTGGTTTGGGGAAGATTTGGGCTTCCCAGCGAAGGCCGTAGTTAAACGTGAAGTTTGAACTCGCCTGCCATTTGTCCTGAACGAACAACGCATAATCTTCGTTTTTGATCTTAGATGCACCGGCGGCATCGGTCGCGGCGGCCGAGGGGCCAGCGGCTTGGAGAAAAAGAAGCAGCGGTATTGATGAGGTTTGCCCGGCCGGACATGTTTGGTTAAACGGAGCTCCGGTCGTTATCCACGTGCCCCCGGAACACAGAGCCGCATTCGGTCCAAATCCGCCGGTCGCTGCTGTTGACGCATATCGCAGGAATCCGTTCACGCTGTCAAAAATATATCGACCGGTGAAGAAACCTCGGAAGACCTGATCGTTGAAACTATGCACCCAGTCCCCGCCAAATTTAAGAGTGTGGCTGCCTTTCACGACAGAGAGGCTGTCGCGGATCTGCGTTCTCCAAAACGTCTCATCGATGCCCGGTTGCAGAAAGAACGGGTTACCAAACCGAAAGGTGGTGCCAAATCCCATCGCGGTATCCGCTGGAATTTTCGAAGGAGTAGCGCCGCGCGGGCGTTCCTCACGCGAATATGTAAAGTGCCCCTCGTTAACCATCGTTGGTGAAAATGTTGTGAAGATGTTCGTATTGATGACATTTATCTTCGAAGGCCCTTCAGTTCCGTTTGCGGAGGTGCCGTAGGTGCCAACGTCAAATGTCTGATTGGAATTTTTGGAATGATCAAAGTTATACGAAATGCCGAGTTTGTTGCTCTGGTTCAGATCGAAATCTACCTTACCCAAAAACGCAGAGTTTCTGATCTTATGGTTGATAGGGTCGCCCTCGGCCTGGCCGCGGGACGTTTGAAAAAAGTTTATCAACGCCCGTCTTTGGCAATCGGCATTTCCGCTGATCAAGGCCTCGTTTGCCTGAATAGTTGGAGTTTGAACCGAACATGCGGTAGCTCCTATCTGGGTACTTAAATTTGCACGTGTCAAATTTTCGATGATCTGTTCGAACGCAAAAAAGTAAAACGCCTTGTCACGCTTTATTGGGCCACCAATTGTGCCGCCGAACTGTTCGCGGCGAAAATCTTTTAACGGCTTTCCGTCCGAAGTATTCGCGGCCAGCCCCTCGGCCCGTTGATTGTAAAAAAATCCGCCATGCGCATTGTTTGTGCCGGATTTAGTGATTACATTAATAATGCCGCCCGCCGTACGCCCGTACTCTGCGGCGGCACCGGTTGCGATCACCTGAAACTCCTTTACGGCGTCAAGTGTAATGTCGATCGCTGCCCGCTGTCCGCCCGCCTGCTCGCCAAAAAAACCATTATTGTAATCGCCTCCGTCAAGACTGACGTTATTAAACACGCCTCTCTGTCCGGCAAAGTTGATCTCGTCGCCGTCTGGCCCTTGCGTAATGCTAACTCCCGGTGTCAAAGTTAATAGGTCCTCGAACTTGCGTCCGAGAATTGGTGTGTTGCTTATCGATTTTTCGTTAAGGGTCGAGCTCGATTCAGTCTTACTGGAATCGATACTTGGGGTCGTGGTGATGGTTACCTCGCCGCTGACCCCGGAAACTTTTAGAGTGAGATTTAATGAGACCTGCCGTCCTACCGTTAGTTCAAGATTTTCCTGTTTTAGTTTGGCAAATCCCTGTTTTGTGACCGACACAATATACATTCCTGTCGGCATCGACAGAAGCGTGAAACGCCCATCGGAATCCGTTGTGAATGTTTTCGAAAAATTGGTTCCTATGTTTCTAGCCTCGACAGATGCGCCCGGGACCGCCGCACCCTGTTCGTCTGACACAGTCCCCTGAATACTTCCTGATGTGATGTCCTGGGCCAGGGAACTCATTGCCCAAATCGAGAGAGCTAGGAGGCAAAGTCCCATTCTTAAAGGCCATGCCCTTCGTTTTGAAGATTTACTAATCATTATTCTTCTCCTAATCTGTAAATTTTGGAAGGCCATCTCAACAACAAACTATTGAGTAATGTTGTGAAAATTAGAAAGGTTGTGTATTGAGTAATGCGTCGCTGACATCGAAACCTCGGAGATGTAGCAGCCAAATTGCACTGGGCTGCAAACGTGACATATTCCGAAAATCGATGTTACACAACTGAAAACAAATGAATTGTAGTTCTTGCTTTCAATGTTTTGCAAACCCAACGATGTTAATTCTTTTTACATCTATAGACATCCGAACTGTCGGAGTCCTGGCGAGAGTATAAGTCGCGGTATAATGCTATTTGCGGGATCGGAAACGCGGAATTGTCCGGGGGGTTAGTCAAGGGGCGGGTTAGATAAGAAAAATGTATACAGAGTTGGATATAGCAAATTGGCCCAGAAAGGCGACCTATGAGCTCTTTAAGGATTACGACGATCCGTTTTTTAATTTCACCGCCAACGTTGACGTTAGTTCTGTTCGCAGTTTTTGCAAGAAACACGACTTAGCGTTTTCGCTGACAGTGCTTTACTACTCGCTTGTAGCGGCAAACGGGATACGTGAGTTTCGGATCCGCTTGGTCGATGGACGGCTTGTGGAGTTTGACCGGATCCATGCGACACAAACAATCCTCAATGATGATGAGACGTTTTCGTTTGCCTATTTTGAGATGAAAGATGATGTTTTCGAATTCAACAGATCTGGTAAACTGGCGCGTGAAAAGTACAAGGCTCTCAAATCGTTTGACGTCGAATCGGATCGATCCGACCTTATTTATTACTCGGTTATTCCGTGGGTATCTTTTACCAGTTTTAAGCATGCGAGTCGTCTCGACAAAGCTCAAACAATCCCACGAATTGTGTTTGGAAAAGTTTTCGTGGATAGTAATCGTATGCTGATGCCAGTATCGGTGGAGGCAAATCACACGATAATGGATGGGATTCACGTAGGTAAATTTTTTACTTGCTTTAAGGAAACAATTGGCTAACTTTAATTTGAACGGTTGCAATGAAACCCTTTAAGATCCGGGACATCGAAATAGATCCGCCGCTCATCCTGTCGCCGATGGCGGGGGTAACGGACTAC
>JAYVDQ010000552.1:0-3044 GCA_043749325.1 Chloracidobacterium sp.
TTTTTTCATTACTATCTGCTTGATATGGCCGCCCAACAGCTTGAGCTTGTCAGGCGTGCCGACATCCACAAAAGCTTCGTCAATGGAATAAAGCTCAACTACATTACTGCCCAGATCTTCAATCAATATATTTTGTACTTGATCTGAAAAATCACGGTAGAGTGCATGATTGCACTAGATTATTGCGGTGTTATGTTTGTCGAGCAGTTCGCGCACCTGAAAGAGTGGGGCGGCCATCGGTACGCCGAGTCTTTTCACCTCGTTGCTGCGCGAAATGATACACCCGTCATTGTTGGAAAGGACTACGACTGGACGATCCTGTAGATCTTTATTAACTGCTCTTTCGCACGACACGAAAAAATTGTTGCAATCGATCAGGGCAAGAGCGGTGTCATTCGACATATATATTCTACGGCATTATGTTTCAACGATGAAACAGCAGGAATAGAATAATTTATGTTGTATTAAAAGGCAAGATTTTGATTCGAAAATGCTAGGAACGTGAAAGGCTTACTCGTTAACCATGACCTCAACCGGATCGATCCCCGAGGCACGCCATGCGGGGTAGAGTGCTCCGATTAAGCTTCCGAAGATGGCGATCGCCGTCGCCGTGACGACCCATCCGGTACTAAATTCAAATGTGAGATTGAACTGGTGGGCTATGAGATATGAGGAGACCATTGACGCGAGGCCACCCGCCACGAGGCCGAGAATGCCGATAATAAAAGCCTCGCCCTCGATAACCTTGATGATGAACCCCTTGGAGGCTCCGAGCGATTTGAGAATGCCGATCTCCTTTCGACGCTCGGTGATGGTCGTGTACATCGAGAGCAGCACAAACGTAATGCTTACAAATGCTCCAAGTCCGACCAAAACGCGTAAAAATGTGTTGAGGCCCGGAATGCGGTCCTGGGCGTCTGTCATCAGATCAATGGTCTTATTGACTATATTGCCAGGGAGCACTTCGTTGATCTTAGCCGCGACCTTATCGACATCGGCGCCGTCCTTGAGTTTGACCAGGATGTAGGTGCATTTGCCCGGCGTTTGGTAGGCGTCCTGCATTCCCTCGAGCGTCAATTTGATCCGGGACCCGGAGGGCGGGGAGAAAACACCGACGATCTTGTAGGGTTTGTTTCCGAAAAGCTCGTAGGTGTCGCCGACCTTGAGCTTCTCATCCTGTAGCTGCCGTTCGTCCATGACGATCTCATTGATGGCCTGAGCCGCGCGGCCTTCGACGATCTTGATCTCGTTCATGTCGGCAAAGGGTTTCCAGTCGACGCCGTCTATCTGTCGTATCCCCCAGCGGCCTTTGTTGTCGGACGTAATGTTGCGTATAACGGGAACCGTCGAGTGGACGCCTTCGATCTCGAGCAGCTTTGCCGCGTAGGTAGTGCTAAGGGCGGTATTTGAGCTAGTCATTTCCATCCCGCCCGGCCGCGTGAAAAGGATCTCGGCTTTTACGTTAGCGGCGCGTTTGGCGAGGTCATTGGTCATTCCGCGAGCGAGGCCCGTAAACAAAACGATCAGCACGACGCCGATAGCTACGCCGATCACGCTGATGATCGTGCGAAAGGGCCGGACTCTCAAATTCGCGAAAACTAATTCGAGCATCTTGGTTTATATACGGGATGAGTTGAAAAATTCCAAAAAACTTTACTCTGCAGAACCATTACGGATTCGGTGCAATTTGCGGAAATACATGACGATGCGGGTAATTATCGTTGCTCCCAAAAGGGTTCCCCACGCACCATACGCGGACCAGCGAAACCAGTTCCAGTCGAATCCGCGCATTACGCCAAGAATCGTCCCCACTGATAAACCGAACGCCGCAAAAACACCCACGGCTTGGAGGATTTTTCTTTCGCGTAAGAAACGGATCAACAATAACGGCAGGATCTTAATAAATTCCGATATCATGAAGGGAATCTTCTTAAAATCATTTCGCAGCGTCTGGGTCTCCTCGCCCGCCCCGACCAGCAAAACGCCTCGACGCATCAGATATAGGTTGAACATCGCCGAAACGACCGAAAAAAGCACGGAGATTGCAAAAGTCTTCTGACGGGCCTTGTTTTCGGAGGCTGCAAAAATGTCAGCGTAATATTTTTCCTGAATGTAATGGGTAAAAAACTCGATCAAATGCGTGATCGTTGGCAGCGAGATTGAAATTATTACCGTGGCAGCCCACGCGGGTGTCGCTCGCCGGAATGATTGAACGACCGCCCCCGCAACGCCGGTAGTGAGAAAACGAAAGGCAAGCTCAACTCCAACCGCGGTCAGTGTAACGGCCCAGGACTCTTTGCTCGCTTGATAAACTGTAAAGTAAAACGACGACCGAACGAACGCGGCCAACACAGCAGATTTCCAATTCCAACGAGTGATTAATTGAAGCGGATGCCTGATCAAATTCCGGAAAACATCCGCTACGGCGATCTCTCGCTCCCACACCTCTTCGAGATCGTCGGCATCGGCGACCGAATGATGTATTTCGTCAGACAGGGTCATTTGTAATGCTATTTCGCTTTCCATCATATCTTGCCGGCCCATTTTACTTCCGATTTCCATCAGGAAAACAAAACGTTAATACTAGCACACGGCCCACCTAAATGCCCATCGCAGCGGAACCAAAGCGCATTCTTCGAAATGAGTTTGGCGAGGGAAGACAACGCGGATCATCTGTCGGAAAGTCTAATATAACTGTTATTCGGGAAGATCGAGTAAGAATATTTTGGAAATTGATCAAAAACTTGTCACAAATGCAAAAATGGCGGTGTTTTGCTGGTAGATAAGGAAATTCTTAGGTGATCGTTAAGATCGAGGACACGTGAGTTATGAGTTGGTTATACACAATACTATTCGCAGGCCTGGCATTATCGTCGCAGGGCAGCTCGGCTCCCAACGCCGGGCCGGCCGTTCAAGCGGATCCGGTTGTGATTGAAACACAGAGCCTGGACGAGACCGAGAAATTTAATCAGACATACCCATTAAATGCCAATGGCAAGGTTAGCCTTTCAAACGTCAACGGCTCGATCATCGTCGAGGCGTGG
>JAYVDQ010000553.1:0-3304 GCA_043749325.1 Chloracidobacterium sp.
ATTTGCGGTCAGGTCGTCCACGGCGACCCAGACGATCGCGTGGCGGGCTACTCCGTCGGACGTAGTCAAAGGCTCAAAATAAAGACCCTGAGCCTCGGAATATTGTCGCAGAAGTTCCCAATTGTGACCACGAACATCCTTTATTTGTTCGCGTTTCTTGTCATAGACTCGCTCCAGATTTTTGCTTTGCATCTGCCCGCCAAATGTCTTTTCAGTGAGCCACAATTTAGCCTGGATGTCTTGTCGTTCCGATTCGCTCCACAGTTTTTCGCCTTCGGTAGATTCGTATAATGAAAGGATGGTTTCTATTTTTGCGAGCGACGACCGCTTGTAGTCTGCCGCATTCTGCCGGTATTGAATTGCGGACGCCTTCGGCCATGCACCGAGTTCGGCGCTCAAAATCCGTTTGCAAACGACCCAAAGGAACCGGTTCCAAAGAGCTTTGTTTGTCGAGTTCATGTCCGCGATCGGCGGGGGAGGTTCACCGCTGGAAACGCTCTTATTTGTGGTTCGGCGGTAAAGAAACGGGACAAACGCTGCGGCTTTTTGCCAAAATGAGGCCCTCGTATAGCTAAGCATCCAAACGTACCGTAAACGGTCGTTCTCGCGCCTCTCGTCGCCCAGCGTGTCGCGCAACACGCTCACGAGCGGGATCTCGGATATCGTCTCGGATGGTCGAGCACCGAAATTGCTTGTGCGGGCAAAGATGGTGATGATCTCGGCACCACCCACAACTGGAATCTTTTCGATCCTAAAATCAGGGAGGTCTTTGGACGGGCCAACTGAAACGTTGCTGAGATCCGGCTTTACCTCAGCCGGGAGAACGGCAACATCTGATGACTGTCCATAAAGACAAAGCGGAGACACGGTGACGCACGCCAATATCATGGCTGTAATAAAACGGGCGGTGATCTTAGTTTTGGCTATCGTCATCGTCGATTTCATTAGCAGCTCCAAGGTAAGGGAGGCAGTTGCAATCTCAAATATTTAACCTTTTTATTCGATCCGGAAACTGCCAATCTTCGGAGCATTGCACTGCTTCGATGGCGTTAGCGGCGTTTCGGTTGGACGGGAATTACTTAACAATTCGGGTCCGGTAATTGACGTGAACCAGTCTGCTCTCTCCCAGCAAAAACCAGAACGAGGCAAGTCCCTAGTCGTAATTCAGAGCTTCGACAGCATCGAGCTGAGCGGCCCTTAGCCCAGGATAGAGTGCCCCAATAATTCCGCTGATCAATCCGACAACTACTATGGTCGCTACCGTTTTTGGATCTATCGAAACGGTAAGCGTTGTCCACCTGGCAAATATATATTTGAGAAGCACGGTCGCCACCACGCCAAAGACAATACCGCCCATGCTAAGAAGGAGAGCTTCCTGGACGATCGTCCAGGCGATATTTGTTTTGGACATCCCCAGCGATTTCATTACTCCGATCTGACGCGTTCGTTCGGTAACGGTCGTGTACATCGTCAGCAAAATGATCAGGCCGGCGATCGCTCCGGCTACCCCGACCACCACATTCAAAAAAACATTCAAGGCCGGGATGGCCTGCCCATAAATCTCTTCGAGGTCGCTGGTCCGAATAATCTGTAGATCGGAGAATTTGGCTTGAATATTGTCGCGGACCATTTCTGAGGTAAAACCGTCTTTTACCTTTACAAGAAAAATGTTTGCCTTGTCTGCCGCGCCAACCTGAGTTTGCATGGTCAAGAGCGGTATCTTGACCCGGGCGCCGGCGCTTGGCTGGTAGGTGCCGACTATCTCAAAACCCTTTTCATAAATGCTGAATTTGTCGCCGATCTTCAATTTATGCTGCTGGAGCCACGATTCATCAGCCATCATCTCGTCGAGGCCGTCGGCAAATTTCCGCCCCTGTACGATCTGAAGCCCCGCGACTGCGGCATATTTATCATACGGAACGCCATCGAGAAGCCGGCTGCCCGTGAGTCCCTCGGTGGCCGGAACCGTGACCTCGCCAATAGGTATGACTGCCGCAACGCCATCGACCTTTTCTATTTCCGTGACCATCGAGACCGGCAGCTTTAATGAGTCTGAGCCGCTCAAGCCAACGCTGCCCGCGGGGCGGAGCATTATTTCGGCGCCGACGTTCTCCTCGCGCTGGGCACGCTCGCGCAGGCTGCCGTTCGCCAGACCTATGGTAAATACGATCAACAAAATGCCGATCCCGATGCCGATGATGCTGACGATCGTCCGGGCGGGCCGGTGCAGCATATTTGAAAATACGAGACTGTTCATGTTTAGTTAAAAACCGTTTTGATCCCCAAAAAAACGTTTGGATTCGAAAACCCAAACGCTCTTTTCTTCTTCGGAAAAATCTATATTCCGTCGGGTTCGCCGCTTTCATGCGGATGAAGCAGATTGCCGCTTTCGTCGATCGCATCTTTGTCAACATGTTCCTGCGGCGTTTTCTTTCCAGGCTGTGGCGCGTGTTCAGGATGTTCGCCTTCGATCTCGCCCTTGTTCGTCTTCTATTAAACGGATACCTTTTCGTACTCATCTTCCTCGATCAAATACGGCGATGTCGCTGGAGCGTCGAGATCTTCGGAAACGATCTTTGCGATGACAGGCAGCGAGAGCGAACGCGTCTTGCCGATATTCGGCACCTCGTGGCCTTTCGCATAGACAGCATGACGGCCATGCTCTTTGTACCACTCAGAAAGCGATGCTGTTTTGTGCATTTCCTCGATGATCTGGCGCCAGCCGACGCCGGTGTTGTAGGCACAAAAGCTGACTTCGCCTTCCTGCGTGCCATACGGGATGACGCACATTTCGGTGCGGCGAAAATCATAATTAAACAGGTCCTGAAACCACATGCCCTCGACGCACAGCACACGCCACGGATCGTCGTCCTCGCGAGTTTGCATTCGGTCGTTGCGGTCTGAGTTTGAATTTGCCGACGATGGGCGGAACAGATTCAGTATCTGCGAGATCGGGAAGCCTTCGGGGGCCTTACCGGCGTCGAAGTTTCCCATGATCGCCATACCGAGCTGGGCCATCGTGAGTTTCTTGCCGCGAGCGGTGTCCGTGATGACGGACACGTCCTTCATAAATTGCTCGTAGTTAAAGAAATCAAAGAGCGACGTCATCTGATTCGTCTTTTTGTTGACGACGATCAGCGTAAAAATGCCGCAGTTCGGGTGGCAATTGCACGAAGACCAGCCCCACGGAGCGTCAGCCCCTTGCAGCATGTCCATCACGCTCGTAAATGCGGAGTAGGAACTTAAAGGGAACCAATCACGCAAAGGTTCGAGCACACCGTCGAGCTGATCTTTGAGATCGTGC
>JAYVDQ010000554.1:0-2162 GCA_043749325.1 Chloracidobacterium sp.
GATCATATGAAGGCGAAATTGAGGCTAAAGTCGATGGTAGTTAACCGCTAGGGCAGCTAAGGATCGTGCGGCAAGTCGTAACCGCCTCCGTGAGGAGTCTGTCGGGAAAAAGGTAGATGGAAGGTGTAAATAAAGTAAAATGGGAAGATGAAAGTATTTAGGCAATATGACATGGATCAGCAGATGTTGTTGCCGCCGGATTTACGGGAATGGTTGAGGGCGGATCATTTAGCGTTGTATGTGAGTGATGTGGTGGACCAGTTGGATCTGGGCGGGATCATGCGGGAGTATGAGGAAGGGGATATGCGTGGGCGACCGCCGTATCATCCGTTGATGATGGTGAAACTGCTGGTGTATGGGTACACGACGGGCAAGACGTCGTCGCGAAAGATCGAGCAGGCGACGTATGACGATGTAGCGTTTCGGGTGCTGGCGTGCAACCAGCAACCGGACCATGACAGCATTGCCGGGTTTAGAAAACGGCACCTGAAAGAGCTGGGGCGCTTGTTTGTACAGGTGCTGGAGATGTGCCGACGGACGGGGCTGGTAAAGCTGGGGCATGTGGCAATCGACGGAACGAAGATAAAAGCAAACGCGGCGAAGCGGCAATCGCTGACTTACGAGAGAATGTCGAAGGTGGAGAAAGAGCTGGAGGCGGAAGTTGCCGCTCTGCTGGCAGAAGCGGAGCGGACCGACGAAGAGGAAGACAAGAAATACGGCGAAGGCAAGCGTGGCGACGAGTTGCCGGAAGACTTGCGAAAACGCGAGGACCGGCTTAAGAAGATACGCGAGGCAAAGGCCGAACTTGAGAACGAGATGAAAGAAGAAGCCAAAGCTGCGGGTGTCTTCAAACAGGAGCAAGCGGCGGCAAAAGAACGAGGAGAACCAGTCTTTAAGAACAACCGCAAACAAAAGTGGACGCGTGACAAAATGGGTGAAGTGGTTCCAAAACCAAAGGTGCAGCGTAACCTTACCGACATGGACGCACGACTGATGATGGATACGCAAACCGGAAGTTACCAGCAGGCATACAACCCGCAGATAGCCGTTGATGACCACGCCCAGGTCATCGTCGCGGCCAGAGTGACGCAGGAAGCGAATGATTTCGAGCAGCTTGTTCCGACCCTTGCCGCAGTCAAAGAAAATACGGGGCAAATGCCCGAGGCGGCATCAGCCGATAAGGGCTATTTCAGTACCCGTGCGATAACGCACGAGAGTCTGAAAGATATCGATCTCTATGTCCCGCCAAATCCGGTGCCAAAGGAAAGCGGCGGGCCGCCACACATCGCCGCCACCCGCTCGGCAATGCGTGAAAAGCTTAAACAGCCCGGCGGACAGGAGATCTACAAAAAAAGAAGCTCAACCGTCGAACCGGTCTTTGCCCATATCAAACACATTCGCGGCTACCGCCAGTTCCTTCTTCGCGGCCTCGAACAGGTCGAGGCCGAATGGTCGCTCATTTGCATGACTCATAACCTACTCAAATTGTTCAGAGCAGGTTCTCAAATCATAAACGTATGAATAAACGTATGAATATATATCCAGAAACCGAAATTGGGCCTTAAGCGACCAAAAAAGACCGCTACCCCGGAACTAGAAGTCCGTTTACTGAAGATTCCGAAGTCGCTGACTTTTCTACCAAAATAAAAAAGTGGCACTAAAATATACAAATCCTCAAAATACCCTTATCGAAGGTTATTAAACCGACAGACTCCTCACGCAGGCGGTTCCGACTTGCTGAATAATCCCGTACATTTAATTCGTAACCGCTCTAAAAACTAGGCTCGATCTTGGGCAAGCTGCGGAGCGCAGGCGATTCGCCGGGCGATATGAAGCCAACGCCACTAACGCCGCCGGGCGGTATGATGGGACGTTCGGGAACGCTCTTTCCCGACTGTCTTTTGATGCAGAAATCCGGTTTATCGAAGATTTCGGGCCACTTTTTTCGAGAGTTTCGAGTCGACCTTGTATTCTGACGAACTGCGTCGAAACTAAACAGATTGGTACAGGTATTTGGCCTGAAAATATCATTTACCAATCGACCACAAACCTGCTACCAACCGACCCTACTAACAACGACTAAGCGACATTTCATCGCGACTAGACGTGCTGAATCGTGATCTGAGTAACACAGGCCGTGGGTAACTGAGCCAGTATTTATG
>JAYVDQ010000555.1:0-2402 GCA_043749325.1 Chloracidobacterium sp.
CCGGCACTTCCCACGCGGAACAGGTCGAAAAATTGATCGTGGGTGGAGCGACGCTCATCCAATTGCGCGAAAAGGGGGCGTCGCCTGCCGAATTTTATTACGCAGCTAATGAAGCTGTCCGTGTCGCTCGCAAGCACGGAGCCAGGATCATTATCAATGACCGCATCGATGTCGCACTGGCCATAGCAGCCGACGGTGTGCATCTGGGGCAGGACGATCTCCCACCGGAAGAGGCGAGAGCGATACTAGGCGAAAATGCGATCATCGGGTTTTCGACACATACCATTGAACAGGCCGTTCAGGCTGTCAAATTACCCGTTAATTACATCGCTATCGGACCTGTTTTCGAAACCGATACCAAGCTCGATCCTGACACAGTCATCGGCCTCGAAGGATTGAGACAGGTGCGAAACGCGATCGGCGATTTTCCTCTCGTGGCGATAGGGGGCATTAACCGAACAAATCTCCAATCTGTTTTCGCTACAGGTGCCGATTCTGCCGCAATGATCGCGGCGATCGTGTCTGATGCCGCCGCAATCGAGCGGCGAATGGGCGATTTCCTGGCGTTGGACCCTCAACAGAGATAACAATGTTGTTATTGTTTAAAATATTACTTGCAAATCACCCTTCAATTACGCAATAATACTCATTGGCGGGTTCTGCGAATGATCCGCCGCTTCGGAACATCATCGATATTTCCTTCCTTTGACGACAACTTTCAGGAGTAAATCCCTACCATGAGTTTGCTTGACGTAGCACCTATCATTGAGCAGATGCTGCTCGTTTCCGAGAATGTCAGCGACCTAAATTTCTCGTGTGGGCAAAAGCCGCAGGTCGAGATCAACGGCGTGTTGTATCCGGCATCGCCTATCGGTCTGGGCAAACTCTCTGCATTTCAGACCGAGATGATCGCGATGTCGCTGCTGCGCGACAATCCGGACGCCGCCTATCAGCTCTTTAAGTACCGCACAGCCGATCTTAGCTATGCCCTGCCGGGTAAATGCCGCTTTCGTGTAAATATCTTTCAGCAACGGAATTCGTTTTCGATCGTAATGCGCGTAATACCGCACGCAATTCCCAGCTTTGAATCTCTTAACCTACCTCAGCAGCTCAAGGATATCTCCGATATCAGAAACGGCATTGTCCTGCTAACAGGGCCGACCGGATCGGGAAAAACCTCGACGCTCGCGGCCATAATTGACCGGGTTAACGAAACCAAGGCTTATCACATCGTCACGATCGAAGACCCGATCGAATTTCTCCATTCTCACAAAAAGAGCACGATAAACCAACGTGAGGTAGGAGCCGACACAAAAGATTTTGCCTCGGCGCTGCGCGCCGCCCTGCGTCAGGCACCAAAAGTTATTCTCGTGGGCGAGATGCGTGATCTCGAGACGGCCGAAATAGCACTCGAAGCCGCCGAGACGGGGCATCTTGTTTTGTCAACGCTTCACACGATTGACGCCTCGAAGACTATCGACCGCATTATCGGCCTCTATCCAAAAAATGAAGAGCGGGTCATCCGCACACGTCTCGCTCAAACTTTTCGCTATATAGTTTCCCAGCGTCTCATACCAACTGCTGACGGCCGGGGCCGAGTCGCGGCCGTCGAGATACTAAGATCGAACCCACGAACCCGCGAATACATTGAAAAAGGCGAGACCGAGGGTAAGACATTATTGGACGCGATCCGGGACGGTGAGATCGATGGAATGCAGGATTTTGACTCGGTCATCCGCGGTATGATCGAGAGGAAGCAGATCACGATGGATGACGGTTTGTCGTTCGCAACTAACCAGAATAATCTGCTCCTCCAGCTCAAAGGCTTGTCGTCAACGGAGGATTATGTGAACGCCGGGCCCCCCAAAGCTATGCCCAAACCGGTCATCCAGTCGCCGCCGCCGAAAAACCCCGATTCCGTTCTTAATATGATCGAATAAACGTCAGTTGTCGGTTGTCAGTAGCCGGATACGAATCCACTGACAACCGACAACCGACAACCGACAACCGACAACTATGATTATACGATGTGATAATTGCTCCGTTTCCTTACAGTTGGACGAATCCAAGATACCGAGCGGAAATTTTTCGGTTCGATGCCCTCGCTGTCAGAATCTGCTTCGCGTTCAGAAAGACGCCTCTGGCCGAGGCCTTTCCACCGTCGAGCAACTGGCCGCCAGCCAGCCGGCTGCACCGACCGCGGACGGGGCCGTAGATTTTGCTGCCAAGGAATCAGAGGTTCAGATCAATAGTGCCTTGCGGTCGCTAATGACCGCCCTTCAAACAGAGAAACGCGTACTCGAAAGCGACGCCGACGGAGAAGAAAAGCCGAGGCGGATCCTGCTATGTCTCGGAGAAAAGAGTGATGAGACTGCAAAGCTGCTCGCAAAAGCTGGTTATAA
>JAYVDQ010000556.1:0-3727 GCA_043749325.1 Chloracidobacterium sp.
CCAGAGGTAGGTCGAAACATTTCATTGATCGTTATTGTCGTCAAACAACTCGATCTTTTTCCTTAGCCGTTCGACGTCTACGAGATCCATAGGCCTTCCCGACGCTACCTTGTTCGCTATTAGGTCTCGAATACCGATAAAGTTGACTGGGATACCATCAGTCTCGGCGACGAGCCGTCTTTCCCAGCAGTCTGTGAAGCTCATCGCTATAAGGTTCACGATAATGTCGATCCTTACAGGCTCTACGCCGATCTGGAAAAAAGCGTCATCCGAGGTGAGATAGTCTATCGATAGGTCGCTGACAGGTGCGCCGTATGCTCTAAGCGCTTCGAGTACGCGTCCTGCATTCTCCCGCGTACTGTTGACCCAGACATCAATGTCCTTTGTGTAGCGCGGCTCAGTATGCTCGATCACTGCATAACCGCCGACTACTAGATATTCAGCCCCGGCGTCGTTTAAGGCTTGTAACAGATCTCTGAAGTCTGAGTTCATCGGGCTTGCCGCCCCTTATCGCGTGGGCGTGTTCGACTAGTTCCCATGCAGCCGTCATTCGCTGGTCGTGGGTTAGACTTTGCCAAAATTCGATGTCAAAGGAACGGTCGTCGCCATCGCTCATCCGTCCAAGCCTCGTCATAACGAGCCGACCTTTTTCATCAATATATTTCCTTGTAATTCCTTTCAACTAATCCTCATTTTATCACACTTTAGCCGACTTTTTTAGATGATCGTCGTCACAATCTCACGTATGCTCCGCTGCAGTTCGCGGTCGTCAGTGATTGGCGAGCAGATGGCGACCTCGGCGGCGGCGATGGGCGAGATGCCGTTGGCGATCATTTGGGCGGCGTATATCAGGAGCCGGGTCGAGACGCCTTCCTCAAGGCCGTGCCCGCGCAGGTTTCGGACCTTTTGGCCGATCTTGACCAGATCGGCAGCGATCTCAAGGTCGATGCCGCCTTCTTTGGCGACGATCTCGGTCTCGGCTTCGGGGGCCGGGTAATCGAACTCCATCGCGACAAAACGCTGCCGTGTGGACTGTTTCAGGTCCTTCAAAACGGACTGGTAGCCCGGATTGTACGAGACGACGAGCATGAATTCCGGCGGTGCGTCGATCACGGTGCCGCGTTTTTCGATCGGCAGGCGGCGGCGGTCGTCGGTCAGAGGGTGGATGATGACCACGGTGTCCTTGCGTGCCTCAACCACCTCATCGAGATAACAGATCGCTCCTGCACGAACGGCGGCGGTCAACGGCCCGTCGTGCCAGACCGTTTCTTCGCCCTCGAGCAGAAAGCGGCCGACGAGATCGGTCGACGAGAGGTCCTCGTGACAGGCGACCGTGATCAGCGGGCGGTTCATCCGATGGGCCATATACTCGACAAACCGCGTCTTGCCGCAACCCGTCGGCCCCTTGAGCATAGCGGGCAATTTCGCCGCGTACGCAGCTTCGAACAGCTCGACCTCGTTCCCAACTGGTAAATAATACGGCTCGTTTACGACCTTGTATTTCTCGACTGCAGTTTCCATAAAGAAATGATTTTATAACAAAACGCCTTTTTGCGTTATCCGCGGGTTTATCAATTATCGCGTAGATAAGAACCCACCGCTCACGCAGGGCGGTTCTGACCTTTTTACTTTGCGTTCTTCGCGGCTTTGCGTGAAAATTTTGGCATTGCAATGCTCGACATCACTCAGGCTGAAACAACAGAACAAATAAGGATAGCTCGATCCATTTTTCGCGAATACGAAGCATGGCTCGGTCTCGATCTGTGCTTTCAGGGTTTTGAGGCGGAGCTGGCCGGGCTGCCCGGAAAATATGCAAAACCCGAAGGAAGATTATTTCTAGCCTATTCCGACAAAAAGCTGGCCGGCTGTATCGCGCTTCGAAAGCTGGAAGACGGCATCTGCGAAATGAAACGCCTCTTTATACGTAATGAATTCCGAGGCCAAAAGATCGGTATCAGCCTGATCGAACACCTTATCGCCGAGGCCCGCGAGATCGGCTATGGCAAGATCAGGCTCGATACGCACCCGCCAAAAATGGGAAAAGCCGTGAAACTCTATGAATCTCTCGGCTTTTCGCCAATTTCGCCTTATTACGACAACCCGAACGAAGGCGTGCTGTTTATGGAGCTGACGCTTTAATCATTGCATTCCGCGGCCAAAATCACCGTACTCATTGGGCGGTGGCGGCGACATATTAAATTTCTGCTGGATCAGCGGAAACACCTGCCTATAAGCAAAGGCATTTGCCGCGTAGATTATCGGGATCACAAAAAATATGCCGATACACAGGGCAATAAGGCCGAGAAGTGCGATCAGACACTCGAAAATAACTAGGACGATCAACCCGCCGATATTGCTCCAACCGGCTCGTACGCTAAGCTTGATCGCATCTATCGCACCGATATCATTGTCAGCCAATATCGGTATGGCGAAAAAGAAGGAAATGCCCCACACAATGCTAAAAATCAAAAATACTATAGCGACTACGACCAAAACGATAACAACGCCGCCGGCTATCAGCGGCACCGCATCCTCCTCTGGTGCGAAACTTGATCGACTCGCTCCGGCCTGCTTAAGAATTTGAGGAATAATACTTGCGAATCGGAGTGTGAAATTGAGTATAAGAAAGATAATAGACGGGATTGAATGTATCAACCCGATTACCATTGCCGGGACAAATTTTTCGAAGCCCTTAAAGAACATTCCGAAATCAACCGGCTCCCTACGCATTTCTCGTAACAAAACCCAAAATATGCCTACCGTTACCGGCGGTACCACAAAAATCTGGAACAAAATGGGTATGAAGGGAATGCAGGATAATACGATACCGATTCCGGTCATCAAAATCGTGATACCAAAATACAGCCAGTAATTCGGTTTGATCAACTCCCAGCCATTGCTAACGCAGTCACCGGCATTGATCGCACCCGGGTAAAAGTCGTTGTTTGTCATAGGGGTAAAGTAAAAACGCTATTTTTTGATTGATATTAACCTAAACTCAAAGATTTGCAAATAACCCCCCCCAGCGACCAATTAGTCGGTTGCGGACGGTGGCCTTAAATTAAATCCGCGTTATTGCGGGGCGTTATTCTTTTTTGGCATTTTGTCGTCCATCATAGCTGTTTGATAGACAAACGTCGCGAGAATGATCGCCATCTGCTTCATATCGTCGCCCTGGATGCGGTCGAAAACGTCCATGTTCGAGTGGTGCGTCCGCTGGTTGTACTCGATCTCGTCCTGGATGAACTGAAAGCCCGGCAGACCGATCGCGTCGAAGCTCTGGTGGTCGGTGCCGCCCGTGTTCGAGATCGAGATGGTGTTTGCGCTCATATCCAGCTTATCCTTTTCATATTTGGCACTGTCATACCAGGACGGGCTGCGAAAAGCGTTAAACCACTGACTAAAAATCGGCCGTACGTTGTCGTTGCCCTGCTCATAAATACCACGTATCTTGCCCGTGCCATTGTCGATGTTGAAGTAGGCCGACAGCTTGTCGTATTCCGGTAATTTAGTAAGTTTTTGTGGCGGACGATTGGCTGCTCCGCCACCTCCACCGCCACCGAATGCGGGCGTGGTACCATCCCCCAGGTAGCCAAAATGCTGTTTAACATATGCACGCGAGCCAAGTAGGCCCTGCTCTTCACCAGTCCACAATGCGATGCGGATAGTTCGCCGCGGGTTGAGGCCAAGTGTCTGGAGTATCCGCATTGCTTCCATCATCACGGCA
>JAYVDQ010000557.1:0-4773 GCA_043749325.1 Chloracidobacterium sp.
CAAACTTTCATCGATCTCGCGTGTCAGCAACTCGTGTCAGTAGCCCGCACGTAAGTAAGGGCTCTTTTCAACCGCATTGAGCCCTTACTTACGTGCGGGCTACTGACAGTACGGCCTATGCATTTCCTTTCTTAAACACCAAAAATTCCTTAATAAACTCATCGATATCGCCATCGAGCACGGCGTCGACGTCCGATGTTTCGTGTTTGGTTCGCGTGTCTTTCACCAATCTATAAGGGTGCAGGACGTAATTGCGTATCTGCGAACCGAATGAAATATCCTGCTTGGTCGCCTCGAGCTCGGCAGCTCCTTCGCGGCGTTTTTCGAGCTCGAGCTCAT
Organism: Chloracidobacterium sp.; assembly: GCA_043749325.1. Taxonomy (GTDB): domain Bacteria; phylum Acidobacteriota; class Blastocatellia; order Pyrinomonadales; family Pyrinomonadaceae; genus OLB17. The sequence goes on from JAYVDQ010000557.1 coordinate 340, forward strand.
ACAATTTCGACCGCAAAACCTGCATCGCGACGGCACGATTTTGGATCTGCGAACGCTGATTCTGACAAGTTACCACAGTTCCGGTCGGAAGATGAGTAATTCTTACGGCGCTGTCGGTGACATTGACGTGCTGGCCGCCGGCCCCGGACGAGCGGTACGTGTCGATGCGGAGGTCTTTGTCCTCAATATTCACCTCGATCGTCTCGTCGATCTCAGGGCTTACGAACATCGATGCGAAGCTGGTTTCGCGGCTGCCGCCCGAGTTGAACGGTGATATCCGCACCAAACGGTGTACGCCGGCCTCGGTCGACATTAGACCGTAAGCATAATTGCCCTCGACGCGGAATGTCGCCGATTTTATGCCCGCTTCGCTGCCCGATTGTTCGTCGAGTATCTCCGCCTTAAACCCTTTCTTTTCGCACCAACGCAGATACATCCGCAACAGCATCTGGGCAAAATCCTGTGCGTCCGTGCCGCCCGCTCCCGCCTGGATGGAGCAGATTGCGTTATTCGCGTCCGTCTCGCCCGAGAGCAGGCTCTCGGTCTGGGCCAGATCGACCTCTTTTTCGAGGGCGTTTATAAGCTTTTGAAGTTCGATCGCCGAATCCGGATCAGTCTGCGCGAATTCGAACAAAACCTCGGCGTCGGAAACACCCGTCTCAAATCCGTTCTGGCGAGCAAGGGCCTTTTCGATAAAGCTCCGCCGCTGGACGACCTTTTGGGCCCGTTCCTGATCGTCCCAAAACCCGGGCTCCGAGATCAATTTTTCCGATCTTTCTAGTTCTGCTTGTTTTGCGGGTGCGTCAAAGAAACCTCCCAAGTTGGGTAACTTTTTCTCGTGTCGATTCGAATTTTGTTTGTAGTTCTGTGAGTTCCATGTATTTTTCTTGTCTCCAACGGAGACAAACAATATAGCCTAGGGTCTAGCGAGTCTTCGAGCGGAACCCTAGGAAAGATCGATAACGCGATACCATCCCTGAAGGGGACGAACAATTCGACGCTGGTTGTTGCTCCCCTTCAGGGAGCGATAATTCATTCGATGCTAACCTAGGGTTCCATTCGCTATGCTCATTACACCCTAGGCTTTAATGTCTGTCGCCGTTGGCGACTTTTTTCGTCGCATTCCAAATATCAATAACCCCATCGTCACCGCCGAACAAAACCACGCAAACCAGTCGCCGAATCGTACGTAAAATGTCTGGCTGCCGTCCGATTTGTATATCGTCCAAACTCGTGTCGCCTCGGCGTATGTCGGAGCCGGATCAAGGACCTCGCCGCGTTCGTTGATGTAGGCGGTGACGCCGACATTTGTTACGCGCAAAACGGGACGGTTTGTCTCGATCGCACGGAAGACGGCGTTTGCGAGATGCTGCCGCAGCACGGGCGTCGGGCCGAGGTAGCCGTCGTTGGTCATTTCAATGATCACGTCCGCTCCGTCGGCGACGAAATGCCGCGAGAGCTGGCCAAAATGCGATTCAAAGCAGATCATCACACTGGCCTTGGCGTCGCCAACCGGCAGCAGATCGTATTCCCGTCCGTACGAAAAATTGCCGACAAAGCCCGGCACAATGCCATCGAGATACGGCGGAACGGCTTCGCCAAAAGGCAGAAGGTAGATTTTATCATACTCCGCCACCTCGCTTCCCTGCGGGCCCACCATCACCGCCGAGTTAAAATATTTGCCGTTAGTCTTGTCAGGTTCCGCCGAATTAAAGAGCACGCTGACATTGTTTCGCCGGGCAACATCGTTGATAAAATGCTGAAACTCGCGGTCGTCCTCGTACATGAAATTCATTGGAGATTCGGGCAAAATGACCATTGTCGGCAGCTCGTTGTTAATTGTTCGCAGCCTTTTGATCTCGGTTTCCGCCAAATCGACCTGATGCTGGCGGAGCTGCTGCCATTTTTGATAATCGAGGCCGGCCATCGGAACATTAGGCTGGATAGCGACTATCGACGACGATCCTTTGCCAGGGTCCGACGGAGCAATGGTCTGATCCCCGACGAAGGTCGTAACGTAGGCGAACGCGATCCAAAATATAGCGATCGCGGCATAAAGCGTATATTTTTGCCCGCCGCTGATAAGCCTGAGATTGCTCCAAAAAAGAAAAGCATTGAACAACGCTACCAGGAACCCTACTAGATATACGCCGCCGATCGAGGCAAAACGCGCCGCGTCGCCGTGAAACGCTTGGGAATAGGCGAGGGCGTTCCAGTTGTTCCCGGTCAGCCAGTAACGCAGGAATTCGGTAAACACCCAGATGAACGGCGCGGCAAGGATCGCAATATTCCCAAATCGCCGGAGCAACACGGACACGAGACCCGCAAAGAGCGCCGGAAACAGCCCGACGATCAACGCGACGCAAAGCATCAAAAAATACGCGAGCGGCCGAGGGAATCCGGCGTATGTGATCGGAGCAAACGTCAGCCACCAGCATGTGCAAAAGAAGAAAATAGTTCCGAAAAGCCAGCCGAGGAGCATGCACGCGGAAATGCAGTGCTTCTGCCGCTCTATAGCCCACATTAGCGGGGCAAGGGCAAACCACGCGAGGAACCAATATTCGAAATCGGGGAATGCGAGTGCAAGCATCCCGGCCGAGGTGATGGCGAGTACTGCGTCTTGCCATGACGAAATAATTCGTTTCAACCCATCAAGAGTCATTCAGTAATTCTAGCAGGAAATTGGATCACACAATTTATCCCGTTATCCCGCAGGGACTTTACACTATAGCTCAGCGATATATCGCTCGCTATTTTCGCTATGTCCCTTGGGAACGAAGAACCTAGTATTTCAACATCAACCAAATTGACTGCAAATTCGGTCAAAAGGACAAATTACGTCATGCATCAGGTGACAGTTTGTGTCAGTTGGCGTGCTAGTCGGCCCCAGTTAGGTCAGTTTGCACGATTGCGGCCGGGTCGATGAAGCAGAAACAAATCAGATTGAATGAAAACGGAGCTTTCCGCCCGAATCTCAATAAACAAGGGTTTAAAAGAGGAAAGTCCGGCTGTGAGGCCGGACTCATTAGGTAAGGACAACTGAAGGAACGCTCGGAAGGTGTACGAGCACAGCGGCAAACCGCGCTCGGAGTGGTGATGGCGGCGGGGTCTTGACCAAAACTGCATCAAGCTAGCCACTGCTCTATATAGCACGTAGCGTGCCACAGAAACAGTGGAGAGTGGAAAGTGGAAAGTGGAAAGCTGCCGAAACAGAAAAAAGCCTATATCTACGGGCTAATTCTGTGAAAATAATTTTGGAATAACGAGAGGCTTATAACTTGGAACCCTGAACTTTGAACTTTGAACCGGTTTTACGCACTATTTCGAGCAGCGTTCTGACAGTCTTTGTAAGGCGAGGGCATCCTGGTTCTCGGCGTCGATCTCCATTGCCGAAGCGGCGTAGTTTTTAGCCTGCAGACAGTCGCCCTTTTCCACATAGATTTTACCGAGGTTTACATGCGCGTCGATGAGGCGATTGTCCCAGAAGATCGACGTCTTAAACTGATTGATGGCCTGGTCGATATCACCGCGTCGCAGATTTATTTTGCCCAGCAGCAAGTAGCTCTCCGCACTCATCGGCTCGCCCACAAGTACGCGTCGCAGGGTCGCGGTGGCCTCGTCGTCATTGCCATTTTTGATAAGAGCACGGGCTTGCGCGAGTAATGCATCGGTCTCGTTAGGCTGAGCCTGGTTGTTTGGGATAGGCCGGCGGCTCATGATTACCGCGACAAAGTCTTTACGTGCCGGCTGCTGCACACGCAGACTGATCTCGGGAACGGTATGCGTTTTTTGCCATTCCGTCTCAAGCTTTGCGTATCGGTTGTTATCGGTCAAAAACCGTTTAGCCTGATCGTCGATATCCTTGGCGGTAGGGGCCTTCAGCGTTTCGAGCACCTTTGACAGCAAATAATATGATTCGCCGTCGCGTGGATTGGCGACGATCGATGCACGGAAACGGTCAGCAGCTTCGTTCATATTTCCGATCAGAAATAATGCCGTCGCATAGTTAAACCGCACATTCACATCGTCGGGCGATGAGTCGGCGGCCTTTTTTAATAGATCTACGCCCTCGGTCAGTTGGGCCGCGGCCTTGGCCGGGTTTTTCTTCTCAGCTCTTGACGCCTGCACCGATATCGCACCCAGGGCATTGTATACGGTGGTGAGTTTCAGATCGTCGGTGAGCGGCCGCAAGGTCGCCATTGCTGACTCGAAATTACCCTGCTGCAAAAATATGAGGCCTAAATAAAATGATGCTTCCGCGTAGTTTTCATCGCCGCACTGGGCGGGTTTCTTGTCAGCCCGCGCTTTGTCACGGCATTTTTGATTTGCGCTGATAACGCGTTCGAACGAATTGATCGCGTCATTACCTTTTCGTTGACTGAGATATAAATGCCCAAGCTCGAGGGCGGCTTCGGAATAAACACCATCCGGGGT
>JAYVDQ010000558.1:0-2551 GCA_043749325.1 Chloracidobacterium sp.
CACCAGGAATGCGGCAAGTATGCCCTGCCGTATCCGTGGACTGAGGAACGCGGGTCGCGGGTCGCTTGCCAATTTCGCCCCTTTTTTTGATTTTTTTAACTTTGGCTCCCCGCCTGGCATTTGAACGGGCTTTTCAAGCAGCCACTCGAGTGCCGGCACCATCATCAGATAGAGAAAAACGGGAAACGCTATCATCCTCAGCGTATGAAAGACGTCAACGGTCAAGGCTCCCGGCACAACCGAGGCCGCGAGGCCAAACGCTATATATCTCCACCAAGCATCTCGCCGTCGCTGCATGATCACGACGATCAGTCCAATCACCGCTATTATCAACACGCCGATAAACATGCTGCCCAAAGCATCAGGTATATGGTGGCGTGGGTTGGTATCACCCGTAAAAAGCATCCGGATCGGATTCAGGTCCTGGAAATACCGCTCGACAAATTTCGAGATGATCTCGCCGTACGTACTCGTTGGCTTGATGTACGAAAGCAGATAAAAACGCGTTGTCAGCCCCGGGTTATTGCGGTTAAAAATAACGAGCGGAATCAGCGTTAAACCGTAGGCCACCCACGTGGCCGCAACCGCGATGATCTGTTTTCTGTTAACCGCAAAGCTGATCAGCCCAAATGCGAGCAGCGGCCCCAGCAGCCGCCCAATCGTATAGCTGTATGTGATCAGCGTCAGACCCAGCGCGATGGCTACGATATTAAACCAGCGCCACTCCACCTTTCTATGGGCGAGATAAAGAGCCCACAAAAACAGCATAATGGCCATCGGATAAAAAAAGGTCTCCAGCGTGAGCCGCCCGACCTCAAACAGCCACGGCGTAAATAGCGCGGCTGCCGCGACCGCTCCGCCGATCATGCGCCGACCCGAAAGTTTAGCTCCTAACGCCCCCGCCAGCAAACTCGCGGTAAACATCGACGCGGCGGCAAGGAGTCGCGCTACTAGTATCCCCGGCCCAAACAACGAGAAAACAGCCGCAAGCAAATAGATTTGTGTGGGATTCGAATACTGAGTAAATCCGCCCGTGTAAACCTGAAAAAAAAGCGGCCATTTAGGTCCGAATTCGCCTGCTCCCGTCTTAGCCAGCAAATAGGCGTTGTAACAAAGCGCCGACTCATCCAGGTAAAATCCAGGCGGATTATCGCGAATGCCGAATGTGTAGATCGCGAACAAAAGTGCGATGCCGACAGACCACAGCAGTGCCCGATAAACACGGCTATATTTTGATGAATTTAGGGAAGAGATAATGAACATTATTCGTTCTTGCGTGCCGGACACTGAAATGTTTCTATTCCGACGTCATACCGTGCTTTTCTCGAAGTTCAGCAAATACCTCTTCGTGAGTAGGCCACTTATCGGAATTATGGATGTCAGCCAATGCTGTACGCAGGGCCAAAACCGTCTCGTTGTATTCTTTTGACCGAGTTACCTACTCTCCATCTTGGGGAAGCGAATCTTCAACTTCTTTGTCATCTTTTTTTATCATATCCAACCTGACACTCATGCCGCATATATCTTTAGCTTAAATTCGTCATTAGCAATATAAATTTCCGGTTTGCGTCCCGAAAAGCGGTTGGATTGCCGCAGTATCATCGGCAGGCCGCCGTGCGGCACGTTGATACCGTATTCGCGACGCGTAAATATAGAGCATATCTGCGGATTGAGCCGCTGTGTAATACCATAGCGGATCGCCCGCGAGGCCGGCGGCGAAAACCCGTTCGTCCGCCTCGAATTAATGAATTCGATAGCGTTATCATAAATATTGACCCGCGTCCGTATGTCGCGAAGAGCGAGATCGCGATGCATCAACGCGTTTATTATAGCTTCGCTCACGGAGTAGAAATGATAATGCCCGCGGGGCTTTGCAACCGCGTCGGTCACTAGCGTCAGCTTCTTTTTCGGCCTCTCTTTCCCGAGATCGGTGTAACGTTTGATAAAGTCCAGTACCGATTCGTACTGCGTGAGCAAATTGCCCTTGACCTCAACCGCCTCGATCAATTGAGCCGTGCCATTGTCGCCCGAAAAACGCGCGACCGTCACATTCGATCTTGGCACCAGTTCGGCAACCCGCTCGTTTTTGCCAAAAAGCAAAACGGCAGCGACCGTCGGGAAAAACTCATCCGCGTTCCCCACCGCGAGCAGCAGGTCTTTTCGCAGAAAATCGCTCGTATTGTAGAGGCTCAAATTAGGAGCATTGTCATCAAAACCGCTCGCAAAGCTCCACAACAACGCATCGTCAAAATCCTCCTCCGAAACGTCCTGGAGCGGAATATTCTCAAACCCCAGCGGCCTGACCTCGTCGAGCCACATCGACAATTCTTCCCTGGCGACCTCGCGTTTTTCAGCCCCAAACCGCAGGTAAAAGCGTCCGTCGCGCGTCCTGTAAGGCCTTCGCTTGCCGTCGATATCGAGCGCAACGATCCGCTTGCCGCTGTCAAACGCGATGGTCTCGAGTATCGGCACGATCGGCGGCACGATGTCTTCGCGGCAGATGCGGGCGAGCTCCTGCTGGACCCATTCGGGGTTGCTGACGCCCTCGATC
>JAYVDQ010000559.1:0-3486 GCA_043749325.1 Chloracidobacterium sp.
CCCGATAACCGAAAAGGCTGAGTGGCAGGAGGTACAGGGTGAAGATACAAACTCGCCCGACGCGACCCAAGGCCTGAAAGACGTCAAGAGCATGGCCGAGGGCCAGGACAGCGACGGCAAAGCCTTTAGCGAATATTAAGTTATTATGTTTTCTTCAATTACCCAGCCAAAGTTTCCGAACGCCGCCCTTGGTATCGGAAAAACCGGCATTTCGGCCGTTGCCCTTCAGGGTAAGGGGCGCCGGCAATATAGTATTAAACAGGCCGCAACCGTCGATCTGCCACCCGGTGTCGTCGAGCCAAGTTTTCTCGACACAAACATTCTCGCTCCGCACGAATTTGCTTCGTGCCTGCGGGAGGTCGTCGAGATCGCCGGCCTGTTGAATCAAAAACGCTGGTCCATTGCTCTTCCGAGTAATACGGCCCGTACCGCCATACTCGCCCTCGAGAGCGAACCCGCCTCAAAAAAGGAAGCGGAAGAGGTGCTCGACTGGAAAGCCGAGCAGAGCTTTGGCGCCCCCGCCGCCGAGCTTCGCATTGCGATGCAAAAGATCTCGCCGGACAAAGACGGCCGGTCGCGATATTTCGCAACCGCGGTTAAGCTGGCCGTGATCGATGAATATGAGACGCATTTTGAAGGCATGGACTGGAAGGCCGGCCTGATCCTGCCGCGGGCCGTCGGCGAGGCCAACTGGCTGATGGACCGGCCCGAGGATACCGATTCGCTGCTGATAAGCGAGAATAATGACGGATTTGCGGCGTTGCTGCTGCGCGGGTCGGAGCCGGCGGTGGTGCGTTCGGTGACGTGTACGCCGGACGAGGTCGATGACGAGGTCTATCGCCTTGTCATGTTTTATAACGACAGGTTTGGCGGCGAGCGCGGCAGAGGCATTTTAGAGCGACTCATGGTCGTCGGAGCGGATTTTGTGCCGGCCAACATACAGGCCATTGCATCCGAGGCCCTGGGACGAACTCTTCTGGTTTTGTCGGCGGACGAATTGGGCCTCAGCATCCCCGGCGGCGGACTGAGCTTTAACGAGATCGCTGCCCCGGCAGGCCTCGCCGCCCTCGGAGCCTAATAATTTAACCCTGAAATACACGAAAATGCAGAAGCCTGCGCGTAAGCACGGGCGTAATACGCAACTTGAGTGCTACGCCCTCCCTCACGGTCGGGCTTCTGCATTTTTAGCGTCTTTCGTGTATTTCGCGGTCAAATCTTTTCTCCCGGCTTGCGGAATGAAACAATTTCGATAAAACTACCGTAGTAATCTGACAAGATGGCTACTCAGGCGATGTCATTCGAGAGCGTGCAGAAACTGACCGATGGTGAGTTGATAACAGGCGCGCTTGGCGGACGATCTGACGGGTTTGAAGAACTCGTCCGCCGGTATCAGCGGCCGATCACGAGCTATGTTTTTCGGATGCTCGGCGATTACGAATCGTCGCTCGACGTAACGCAGGAAGTCTTCATCAAAGTCTATAATTCGTTAACCAAATACAGCTCCGAATACAAATTTTCGACCTGGCTTTATCGTATCGCGCATAACGCGGCAATAGATCACATGCGCCGAAATTCAATATGTACGCAGAGCATCGAGGCTGAAAACGCCGACGGCAGCTATCAGATCCAGATCGAAAGCCGCCGTCCGTCGCCTGAAAAGGATCACGAGTTGAGCGAATGGCGTAGTGAGATCGATTCGGTGGTCAGGTGTCTGCCGCCTGCCTATCGCGACCTGATCTTGCTGCGGCATTCGCGGGACCTGAGTTATGACGAGATCGCCGAGGTTACCGGCCTGCCGCTCGGCACTGTGAAAAACCGGCTTTTCCGGGCAAGGGAAATGATGCGCGATATATTTGTCGAACGAGGTATTACGGGGGTATAGATCATGAGCTTTAATATACAGCCTATACAGCCGTCATCGCTCATGACACCGGACCAGCGCCAGATGGGAATGTTCCTGCATCTTTCGCAGCTCGCCGGCTTGATCGTTCCGTTCGCGGGGATCATCGTTCCGATCGTCCTTTGGCAAACGCAAAAAGAGAAAATCCCGGCGCTCGACGCCCATGGCAAGATGGTAGCGAATTGGATGATCTCGGCGGTGATCTATGCCCTGGTGAGCATCCCGCTGATGATCGTGTTCGTCGGCTTTTTGACGCTCCTGGCCGTTGCGGTACTCCATATTGTTTTTCCGATCATTGGTGCCGTAAAGGCAAATAACGGAGAGCTTTGGGATTATCCATTGACGATCAAATTTATTAAATAATTTTTGCAATGACATTAGAGTCTAAATTCAACACGTGTCCGGCCGAGGAGATCTCCGCATATATTGACGGGGAACTCGACGCCGCGCGCGAGTTTGAGATGGACTTACATTTTACCGGCTGCGACCTGTGTTCGCGTGAGCTAAATGAGCAAAAGCATTTTTTGCGGAGCCTGGACTTTGGGCTCGGGCGTGATCGGGAAATAGAATTGCCCGCCAATTTCACAAAATTGATCGTCGCCAACGCCGAAAGCACTGTTAGCGGCCTGCGGCGTCCGAGAGAGCGTTTCAACGCCCTGTTTATCTGTGCCGGGCTGCTGTTGTTTGTGCTCTTTGCAATGGGGGCCGAGGCCGGCAAGCTATTTCAGGGTCTTTCGATAATAGTCGACCAGACTGCTGCAGTCGGATCGTTTTTCGGGCATTTGATCTACTCTGTTTTTATTGGCGTAGCCATCATTATCCGGACGATCGCGGGGCAGTTTCGATTTGACATGGCGGCAATGCTCGCGATCGCGATGGTGTTTGCCGTTTTTTCGCTGATTTTTTCGCGAACTGTCCTGAGGGCGCGGCGAGCCTAGATAATTTTCCAGCTAACGTGAATTATTCATTAGAAATAGCAATTACCCGTCCGGCTTTTCCGATAAACTCCACAAAACTAATTCTCCTTCTCGTTGCCATTCAGGTGTTCGGCGTGTGTCTATACGCGCACCCAGAAATATCTACCTCGGATGACCAAACGACCGTGATCGTCAATGACGCCCCGGAACAGGAAGTTTATGTCATCGGCAAATCGGTCATCGTAAAAAAAGCGGCTAAAGGCGTGCTCGCCGTAGGCGGCGACGTTACGGTCGAGGGCCGCATCGAGGGCGATGTGGCGACTATCGGCGGCAATGTCATTCAAAAAGAAGGATCGTATATCGGCGGAGACATCATAGTATTTGGCGGGGCGTATAAGCCTGAGAGCCGAAATCCGCTCCGTGAACCGGGAAAGGAAACGGTCATGTTCGGCGTATTCGAGGAAGAATTGCGCAATTTCGGGCAGAATCCGTCTCAAATTTTCTCGCCTACTTTTTCACTGAGCTTTGTTGCTCAACGTCTCGTCCTCGCACTCTTTTGGTTTATTATAACGATAGTCGTGACTACCATCGCCCCCGGAGCTATTAGCCGCGCGGTCGCGAGGATCCAACTTTCATGGCTCAAAGTGTGTGCTTTGGGAGCCGCATCAT
>JAYVDQ010000560.1:0-6602 GCA_043749325.1 Chloracidobacterium sp.
CTTCGCGGTCGTGAGGTACAACGTAAATGGATCTCTCGACAGTTCATTTGATCTCGATGGCAAGGTCACTACTTCATTTGGAACCGGAGAGGACGTCGCTCACGGTTTAGCGATTCAATCTGACGGCAAGATTATTGTTGCGGGCAACAGCCGACCCACCGACTTTATACCATCAAACTTTGATTTCGCCATTGTTAGATACAATACGGACGGTTCATTGGATACGTCATTTGATACTGACGGTAAAGTAACCACTCCAATCGGAAGCGGTGATGATGCGGCATACAGCGTTGGTATTCAGTTTAACGGAAAGATTATCGCTGCCGGTGGACGATTTGCTTCCGGAGGAACGACAAACGATTTTGCCCTGGCCCGATACAATATGAACGGTTCGCTGGATACTTCGTTTGGCAATAGTGGTAAGGTTATAACCCCATTTGGATTCAATGGCGATTTAGCTTATGCGGTCGCAATTCAGGCGGATGGGAAAGTTGTTGCCGTTGGATTGGTGCAAATTATTACAACAATCGATCATGATTTCGCAGTTGCACGCTACTTGGGCGACGAAACACCCGCAACGAATGTTTCGGTAGCGGGACGAGTGCTGTCACCTGACGGACGAGGACTTAGGAACGCAGGTGTGAGTATTACTGATCAAAACAATGTCTCACGCCGTGTAACGACAAGCTCATTCGGGTTTTATTCCTTTGACAATGTGCAAACGGGCCAAAGTTATACGATTAGTGTTGCATCTAGGCTTTATCGCTTCATGCCGAGGAATGTTTTAGTATTTGGAGAGTTAACTAATATTGATTTTATTGGCCTCGAGTAGGCAAAAAAATCGCATCGGATTCTTTGAAAGGGAATTCGTATGGGAGTAAGATTAGAGACTGCAAAATCAAATTTGCGGTCTCTTTTTTATGAAATCGGCTTTAAATTCCCGCTGATTTTAATGATTCAAACGTTTTTCGGAGCATCTTCACTCGATGGCAGCTATTTTTCCTGATTCACGACGAGAGCAATATTTAGAAAAACCGCTGCCGAGCAGTGAGGAGAGCGAGCGCGTCATTTTGGGGGCTATATTGCTTGATAATTCGGTGATCGCCCAGGCCGTCGAACATCTCAAGCCCGAGGATTTTTACTCACCGCTCAATCGCCGTGTATTTGCAGCGATGATCTCGCTTTTTGAAAAACAAAAGCAGATCGACCCGATCCTGATCGGTGAGGAGCTGAAAAAAGAAGGCTCGCTCGAATCGATCGGCGGCATAACGACGATCACCAATCTGACATTCGGCCTGCCGCATTTTTCTAATGTCGAAGAGTACATCAAGGTCGTCCACGACAAATCGGTTATCCGCAGCCTGATTCGCACCTGCAACCGGATCACGGGCGAGGCGCTGGCCGAAGAGGACGACGCGGAGGTGATACTGGATAGTGCGGAGCAAGCGATCTTTGCATTGGCCGAGGCCCGGACCAAAGAGAGTTTTTCGCGTATCGCTCCGGTCGCGGACCGTGTTTTGGCCCGCGTAAAAGAATATGCCGCGGGGGAGGGTACCGGGATTACGGGGCTCTCGACCGGCTTTCGCGAACTCGACGAGATGACCTCAGGATTGCAGCGGACAGATCTCGTAATCGTCGCGGGTCGTCCCTCGATGGGTAAAACAGCGCTTTGCCTGACGCTCGCGCAAAATGCGGCTCTCTATTCCAAAGCGGTCGTCGCCCTATTTTCGCTCGAAATGTCAAAGGAGCAGTTGGTGACGCGTATGCTCGCGTCCGAGGCCCACATCAACGCCCATCGTTTTCGCACCGGGCATCTGATGAGCAACGAATGGGAGCGCCTGGCGACCGCGATCGGCACGCTTTCGGAAACCCGAATTTTTATCGACGACACGCCGGCTATTTCGGCACTCGAGATCCGTGCTAAATGCCGCCGGCTTGCGGCCGAGAACAAGGCCCTCGATCTGATCGTCGTCGATTATTTACAGCTCATGGGCGGCTCCAAACGCTCCGAATCGCGTCAGCAGGAGGTTTCGCAGATATCGCGGGAATTAAAGGGGCTTGCCAAGGAGCTCAACGTCCCGGTCGTCGCTCTTTCGCAGCTTTCGCGTGCCCCCGAGGCCCGCAATCCACCGAAACCGCTCATGTCCGACCTCCGTGAATCAGGCAGTATCGAGCAGGATGCGGATGTCGTAGCGTTCATCTATCGCGAGGATTATTACAAGGAAACCGAGGAAAACAAAGGAATTGCGGAGCTGATCGTCGCCAAACAAACAAACGGCCCGACCGGAACGGTCAAGCTCGCGTTCCTAAAAGAATTTACGCGATTTGAGAATTATGTTGGTGGATAATGATGCGGAAGCCCGCACGTAATAAGGGCGTATGCAAATATCAGGACGCCCTTACTACGTGCGGGCTTCCGCAACAGGTGATGATTATGACTCAAGATCTACGCTACCCAATAGGACAATTTGACCGCAATTACGTTACCTCGCCCGAGGCTCGCCGCCAACGGATCGAGACTATAGCCGATTTGCCGCAGCGTCTGCGAGCAGCGGTCGCCGGATTGAGCGATGCACAGTTGGACACCCCATACCGGCCAGGCGGTTGGACCGTTCGGCAGACGGTGCATCACGTGCCGGACAGCCACGCGAATGCTTTCATACGCTTTAAGCTCGCTCTGACCGAAACGGAAGTGCCGACGATCAAGCCGTATTACGAAGACCGCTGGGCCGAGCTGGGCGACGCAAAAATGCCGGTCGACGTATCGCTCCGGATGGCTGACGCGATCCACGAACGCTGGGTGGGGCTGCTGCATTCGATGTCCGACGCTGATTTTCAGAAGAAATTTATTCACCCGGAAACGGGCGAATGGACGCTCGAAGGCGTGCTCGGCCTGTACGCCTGGCATTCGCTCCATCACACGGCGCATATTACGAGCCTGCGTGAGCGTGAGGGTTGGTAGGAAGAATGAAACCACAGATAGACACAGATAAACACCGATTGCTGAATTTCTGATCTGAGTTGATCTGTGTTTATCTATGGTTAAATATTCTTGAAACAATATGGGTGAAGCCGCTAATAATCGTCTGATCTCACTCGACGTTTTCCGCGGCATGACCATCGCGGGGATGGTTTTGGTCAATAATCCCGGCGGATCGCCCGTTTACTGGCCTCTCGACCACGCCGAGTGGAACGGCCTGACGCCCACGGACTGGATCTTTCCGTTCTTTCTGTTTATCGTCGGCGTGTCGATTTCCATCTCGCTGGGCAAGCGAGTCGCTGAAAAGCCTGATGCCAAAGCCTATTGGAAGATCGTATCGCGAGCCGCTTCGATCTACCTGCTCGGGGCCGCCCTGTCGATAGTCCCGTTTTTTCAGTTCCAATCCACCGACGCACCCGACCCATTAAAGATGCTGATCTGGCTGGCGTTTTCGGCCGCATTACTGTTTCTATTGCTACGAAATTACAAGGTCGCCGCCGCTCTCGCGGTAGTCGCACTTTTGGGGATCGCCGGGATGAATCTAGCGGGCTACAACGTCGTTCCGTACAACTACGGCACCCTGCGCATCTTCGGCGTGCTCCAGCGGATCTCGGTTTGTTACCTGGTGACCTCGCTCATCTTCCTGCACACCACATGGAAGCAGCAAGTCGGCATTGCGATCGCCCTGCTCCTCGGTTATTGGCTCATAATGACGACAATTCCGGTTCCAGGCTGCGAGGTGACGACGATCAGCGACAAAGCGTGCAATCTCGCCGCCTACATCGACCGGATGATCCTCACCGAAAATCACATTTGGCGCTCCGGCAAGGTCTACGACCCCGAGGGCATTCTGTCCACGATCCCGGCGATAGTTACCACGATCTCAGGCGTATTAGCGGGAACGTGGCTCAAGTTCAGCTCCCCTCCTTACGAAGGAGGGGTGGCAGCCGCTTCGGCTGACGGGGTGGTTCTCTCCGACACCGGCGAGAAGAATCCGGTCGCTACTGCTCCCGATTCTGACACTCGCCTCAACAAGGTTTCCGGCATGTTCTTCTTCGGCGGCGTTCTCCTCGCCATTGGCCTGATATGGAACAGCTATTTCCCGCTCAACAAAGCGATGTGGACGAGTTCCTACGTCTTTGCGACGACCGGCCTTGCATTGCTCGTGCTCGGTTCGTGTTATTGGCTGATCGACATCAAAGGCTATAAGGCCTGGGCCAAACCCTTCGTCATTTTCGGCGTAAATGCTCTCGCCCTGTTCGTTTTCACCGGCTTCTTTGCCCGAATGATCGCCGCTATGCGCGTCACCGATTCGGACGGCAAATTGATCAACGTCCAACGTTGGATCATGCAGCACATCTACTTGCCGATCTTCCAACCCATCGACGCTTCGCTCGCGTTCGCGATTAGCTTTATCCTGCTGTGGCTGTTCCTCATGTGGCTGCTGTATCGCAAACGGATTTACGTAAAAGTTTGAAGGTACGCCGATCACGGCGGACAACGCCTACACGCATATAAAAGGAGTTTAGAATAAAACATGAAAAAGCGAAGACCAATAATTATTCTTGTCACATTTCTAATGCTTGTCGCAGCCACGTCTGCCCAGCAGCCTTCGACCACGCCGTTGCCAACAGCAACTAGACCGCTGCGAGTGATGAAAACCTTTCAGTTCGACAGCAAGTTGATGGCGAGGCCGATGCCTTACGGCATCATTTTGCCTGACGACTATGACACGGATAAGAACGCTCGTTTTCCGGTTATTTATGTGCTTCCCGGTCTAGGCGCCAGCTACAAGGTGACGACGCTGAGTGCCGGGCTTGATCCCGCTAAGTATAAAGATATACAGCGGGCCATTTTGGTTTTTGTCGACAGTGGAGGTACCGGGTGGTACACCGACAGTGCGACAAAGCCGAATGACAAATACGAGACTTACGTTGTGAACGAACTGATTCCCGAAGTCGATAAGAATCTTCGAACTATAGCCGAGCGGCGTGGGCGGGCGGTTGCCGGCATATCGATGGGCGGTTACGGCACTCTTAAATTCGGTATCAAGTATCCGAAATTATTTTCACTGGCAGTTTCCTGGAGCGGGGCGGTCAATATTACGACACTTCACGACGTCAAAGAGTATCCGGGACTGGATCCGGGATTGCTAAGAGACCTAAGAGAAAGGCTTCTTATCCCGATCTTTGGCGACGGCAAAGACCGCACAGTGATCAACGCAAATGATCTAACCAAACTATTTACTGAATATCCGGCTGACACGGTTAATGACCTGCCCTTCTTTTATCTTGATTGCGGGACTGAAGACAACGCCGGGCTATTCAGGCCGAACCGTGAGCTTTCGGAACTCATGATAAACCGCAAGATTCCACACGAATATCGAGAATTCCCTGGAGACCACGGAGTAATTGTACCTGATCGTTTGACGAATCTTTACCGTCTAAGTGCAAGTATCTTCGCAAAGCAAACCGAAGAACAATTCGTGAGAGTGTTGGAACAACAGGGATTTGAGCAAGCCGTTAAGCTATACAAAGAAAATAGACCGAGAGACACGCAACAACCGATTTTCAGTGAAAGTTTTTGAATGATTTAGGGTATACGCTCGTCAAGGAAAAACGACTGTCTCTGGCCATCGAAATCTTCAAGTTAAATGTCGAAGCCAATCCTTCGTCGTGGAACCCTTATGACAGCTTGGGCGAAGCGTATATGTTGAGTGGAAATAAAGAAATGGCGATCACGTTTTACGAGAAGTCCGTAGAATTAAATCCGAACAATAAATCTGGAATTGAAACGTTAAGAAAGCTTAAAAGTAATCCGTAGCAGCCGTAGCAGCTCACGCATAGTTGGACTGCCGTTGTGTATTCCGTTCGGTAAAGATTTTTGCCGTCATCCCCGGTTCGGGATGGTCGCGGCGGTTTTGAGGTCGAGGAGGAGCATTCAATCGCGGTTGTGGTAGGTCATTTCGATGTTGCGGAACGTCAGCGTTTCGGCGACGTTGATCTCGAATTGCTCTTTCATGCGCCGGGCGTAGACAATGCGGTGGCGTTTGTCTCGTCCGCAGCGTTCTACGGGAAAAAAGTGCCGATCGAGGGCGACCGGTGATTTCGAGCCGATCAGTCGCCCCTCGGCGTCGTATAGTAGCGGGACGTTGTAGATGTCGCCCATCCAACTCCAACCAGCCGGATTGATCACGATCTCACCGCGTTTTTCGTGGTTACTAATTCTTACGCTTCTGCGGTAACTCATACGCTGCCGCAGCAACTATCTTTTCGGCGGCGTCCCTCATGCCTTGGGCGGTTTGGATGCCGATTCCGGATTCTTGAAGCACACGGCGGCCTTCTTCGACGTTTGTGCCTTCGAGGCGGGCGACGATCGGGATCGACATGCCGAGATTGCGGTACGCCGCGACGACGCCGCTTGCGACCATGTCACAGCGGACAATGCCACCGAAGATGTTGATCAGCACGGCTTTGACGTTAGGATCGGCGAGCAGGATCTTGAATGCCTGTTCGACTCGTTCCTGCGAGGCACCTCCGCCGACATCAAGGAAATTGGCGGGTTCGCCGCCCGCGAGCTTGATGATGTCCATCGTTGCCATCGCCAGGCCCGCACCGTTGAC
>JAYVDQ010000561.1:0-2035 GCA_043749325.1 Chloracidobacterium sp.
AATTATTTAACTTCCCTTATCATGCGAGGTGTGCAGGATTAGCTCGATCGGAAGATCAAAAATTTTCTGGAGGTAATTTATGAAACGATTTATTTTCTCAATTTTGTGCGTGGCCGTTTTTTTTATCGGCTTGGGAGCATTGGTCGAAAAGACCGGTGCAAAATTCAAGTCCGATGAAAAGGCCCTTGCCTTGATCGCTAAAGCTCGACAGGCGATCGGAGGTGACGAGGCGGTCAGTAACGTTAAAAGCCTGAGCATCGTCGGACGCACGACGCACACGTTCAAGATCGACGGAGCGGTGCATAGCGAGGACGGAGAAACCGAGATCGCCTTGCAGTTTCCGGACAGGCTGGGGAAAACGAGCAGTGTCGGTCATGACGACGGCAACGGTAAGGCTGGGGCCGTCAGGACCTTTAACAAACAGATGGATTTCGTCGTCACGGGCGAGGGTCACGGTGAAGGCAATAGCACAGGTACAAGCACCCATATCATCATCAAAAAGGACGGCGAAACCATAAAGGATCTGACCGGTGCGGATGCTGAAAAATGGATCGCGGAACACGGCGAAGTTGGTGCCGGCACTATTAAGGTCACTGTCAATGGCGATGGTGCCAAAGGCGGAACGATCGCCGCTAGAAAGGTAGACGGCGGCAACGCCACATTTACGACCGAGGACGGAAAGACGGTCGTGTTGAGAATGGAAGGCAATGGCGAAGGCGGCGCGCGTCATGTCATTACCCGCACTGGTAACGACGCGACAACTTTCAAGACCGAAGATGGAAACACCGTATTCTTGCGAAAATCCGATGGGACCCCTGGCGAAAAAGTTGTCGGCGGCGATCACATCATGTTCAATCGCATGGGCGGCGGCGCGATGCACGAAGGCGGACGGCAGAACGATCTGCTTCGCACGACCCTGAGCCTTCTTTTGACCGCACCTGAGGGCATGGACGTAAGTTATACATACGCCGGCGATGGTGATGTTGACGGAACTTCATGCGATGTCGTGGTCGCGGAGTTTGGCGGTTCGGCTTACAGGCTGTACTTGAGCAAATCATCGAGCCTGCCGGTTATGATGAGCTACAAAGGAATGCCGGAGCCGCAGGTCTTTACATTCAAGACAAATGCGCCGGAGGGAGCCGAGACCAAGGAGAATTTGGTATTCACTCGTAGCGTCGAGGGCGGCCCGGCGGGCGGTGTCGAAACGAACGTGGAATTCTCGGACTATCGCACCGTCAACGGTGTGCAACTTCCATACAAATGGACGCAGACCAGCGGCGATGCAACCGAGACGTTTGACGTGACGAGCTATGAGATCAACCCGGCCAATATCGCGGCGAAATTTCAGGGCCAGCAGGTCATGGTAAGAACGGCAAAGCCGGACGGACATTAAACCGTTTTCTCAATCCCAGTTGGCAGAGGTTCGAGAGAGCCTCTGCCTCTTCATTTGCCTCGCAAAAAATCTGTCGCGACCGCCCGGATCTCGCCGTAGCTATAGCCATCGCCCAAATATTCCTTTACTTTCCCGATGCCGTTTTCGGTATTTAGCTCGATGATTGCGTCTCGTATGGGCTCGATCTTGTGAATGGGCACGAGTTCATCAAGCCTTAACTCGCCGGTCGGAATAAACTGGGCCAAATGATTTTCGATCGTGCTTTTCACCATTCCCCGTTCGGCGGCGATCTCGTCTACAGAACGGCCGGACTTGAACATTTTCAGTGAAATAGTGTAGGTATCGTCGCCGTTTGGCCCGCGTTTCGTACGCACCTTGCGTTCCCGCTTTGGCGTTTTCAGGCCGATCCGCGTCTGGATCTGTTTTCTCTTGCAATAATTTCTTATGTCGTAAAGAAAATCGCGGCCGTATTTATCCAGTTTAAGATTGCCCACGCCAGACATTTTTCGCATATCGGCAATATCCAGCGGCAGATATGTCGCCATTTCGATCAGGGTGGCGTCCGAAAAAACTACATACGGCGGGACATTTTCGCCTTTGGCCAGGGCCATTCGCGTGCGTCTAAGCTCATCGAAAAGATCG
>JAYVDQ010000562.1:0-7741 GCA_043749325.1 Chloracidobacterium sp.
GACCGATGCGTAACGTCTTTCCGGCTCCTTTCTAAGCGCCTTGAGTGCAATATTGTCGAGGTCGCCCTTTAGCTGCGACGCGAATTCACCTGTTTTAGGTGTTGCGGCAGCTTGATCTTTTGAAATTGTATGAGCAACCGTTCGGCTCGGAGCGGTTGGTTCCGATTCGCAAACAACATGAATTATCTGACTAATATTCGAGCCGTCCGTCCGATATGGACGACGGTTGGCAAGCAGTTCGTAAAAGATAACTCCGAGCGAATAGATATCTGTAGCGGTGGTAAGCGTTTCTCCGCGAACCTGTTCCGGTGAGGCGTATTCCGGCGTGAAGACAAAGCGTTGAGTCGCGGGCACGGCTTCGGCGGACTCAGTAGGCAGCAGTTTGGCGATGCCAAAATCAAGTAATTTCGGCACACCGTCTTTAGTTACGAGGATATTCGACGGTTTCAGGTCACGATGAATTATCAGGTTCTTGTGAGCGAACGAAACCGCCGAACAGACCGCTCCAAATAATTTTAATCTCTCGTCGAGCCCGAGATCGCCATCAGACACAAAGTCTGTGATCGGTACGCCCTCAATATATTCCATGGCGAGAAACGGCCGGCCATTGCTTGTCGTTCCGCCATCGATCAGGTGAGCGATATTAGCATGCTGGAGCGTTGCGAGGATCTGACGCTCGTTAAAAAAACGCATAAGGATCTCCGTTGAATCGAAGCCATCCTTAATAAGTTTCAGGGCGACTTTCTGGGTGTATGTGCCGTCAACTCGTTCGGCGAGATAAACCTCTCCCATTCCCCCGGTCCCCAGCTCGGATATTATCCTGTATTTGTCGATCTGATCGCCGGGGTTTGATTTCCCGTTTGAGGAGAAAAGGTATGAATGGGCAGAACGTTCCAGCGGATCTTCATCCTGCTTTTCGAGATCGAGCAGCTCCCGCACCTCGCTCAAAAGATGCTCGTCGCCACCGCATGCATCATCAAGAAAAGCCGTGCGCCCCACAGGACCGGCTGCGATGGCATCCTCCAGGATGAGCTTAATTTTTTTCCAACGCTTCTGGTCCATTGCTTACAGAAAGATAATTAAGATCACGAATCTTTCAGGGTTTTATATAAAAAGAGCTTTGCACTGGACCATTCGCGTTTGACCGTGGCTGGTGAGATCTTCATAACCTCAGCGATCTCATCCACGGTCAATCCGCCAAAGAATCTTAGCTCGACGACGCGGGCCTGTTGCACGTCAAGTTCCTCAAGTTTTGTGAGGGCTTCGTTTACGGCGAGGACGTCCAGAGGTTTTTGGTCGCCAAAGCTGACAGCGTCATCGAGAGCGATCTGTGTTTTGTGTTCACCGCCGCGTTTAAGACGGTTCCTCATACGCGCGTGCTCTATCAATATTTCCCGCATAAGGCGCGAGGCTATTCCAAAAAAATGAGTTCTGTCCTGCCATTCGACGGCGTTTTGACCGATGAGCCGGATATAGGCCTCATGCACCAACGCAGTCGGCTGCAAGGTATGCTCGGCCCGCTCGCCGGAAAGATGCCGTCCCGCAAGACGACGCAGCTCCGCGTAAACCATGGGCAAAAGCTCGTCAAAGCCTTCGCGGCCTTCCCCTCGGAGGTCAGCCAGTATTTCTGTGATCGGGCGATCGTTCATTTGGTGGCAAGGCTTAGAATAAAGGGAAGCGGCGGGATAATCAAAAATCTTAGGTGTAAAGTAATTAATTTTGAGCTCTCGACAAAATCGTTTTGTCGCAGCCTTCGGTCAAGCGACCTATTTTCAATGCTAAAATCCATAACATGCGGTGTTCAGATGGCTCTAAATTGAATTGCGTTTGCCGTAGAAACCGCACCTTGGCAATAGAACCGGCACTTTTCTTTTTATCTACGCTAAAATAAACTGGTTCTGGTTATAGATATGATCGAACGCTACACATTGCCCGAGATGGGCGCTGTCTGGTCGCAACAGAATAAATTTCAGAAATGGCTCGATGTCGAGATAGCCGTCTGCGAGGTTCACGCCGAGGACGGCACGGTCCCCGCCGATGCTCTTGCCGAGATAAAGGCGAAAGCCGCTTTTACCGTCGAGCGGATCAGCGAGATAGAAAAGACGACGGATCACGATGTGATCGCCTTCACGACAAATCTCGCCGAGAATATCGGTGAAGCATCGCGATTTGTCCATTACGGCCTGACCTCCAGCGACGTTGTCGATACGGCAAACGCTTTATTGCTGAGAGAATCATGCGATATCTTGCTCGCCAAGACCGACACTCTTCTGGAGGTGTTAAAACGCCGGGCATTTGAATTCCAAGACACGCCACAGATCGGCAGGACGCACGGAATACACGCCGAGCCAACCTCTTTCGGACTGGTTTGGGCATTATGGTACTCCGAAACAAAACGCAACAGAGAACGTCTGGAAAAGGCCCGCCGACAGATCGCCGTGGGCAAAATTAGCGGAGCGGTCGGGGCGTTTGCTCATCTCGCGCCGGACGTCGAGGAGCGCGCGTGTGAAAAGCTCGGCCTTAAAACGGCGGATGTTTCGACCCAGATAATTCAACGCGACCGGTACGCTGAATATCTCTGCACACTGGCGATCGTTGCATCGACATTGGAAAAGATCGCGTTACAGGTCAGGCATTGGCAGCGAACTGAGGTTCGCGAAGCACAGGAGGCATTCAAAAAAGGACAGAAAGGTTCGTCGGCGATGCCGCATAAACGCAACCCGATCCTCTCTGAGCGTATTTGCGGCATGGCGCGGACTGTCCGTGCCAATTCGATCGTCGGCCTCGAGAACGTCGCCCTGTGGCACGAACGGGACATCTCGCATTCGTCCGCCGAACGCATCGTGCTGCCTGATTCGTCTGCGACGCTTGATTACATGCTCGCCAAAACGACAACTTTGCTCGACACGCTGGTCGTATATCCTGAAAATATGCTGAAAAATATCGGATTAACGCGGGGCTTGGTGTTTAGCGGCCAATTGCTGCTTGCGTTAACACAGAAAGGTGTTTCGCGTGAGGACGCTTATGCGTGGACACAGCGCAATGCAATGAAAGTCTGGGACGAGGGCGGCGATTATGAAGAATTAATAAAGAAAGACGCGGACATCTCTTTGCGGCTTTCGGATGAAGAGATAGCCCGCGTCTTTGATCTGAAACATTACCTGCGTAATGTCGAGAAAGTATTCACCCGAGTATTTGAAAAGTAGTCCCTTCCCAACGGAATTAGGCCGCTACCAATAATTGATGAGGTTCCGGTAGTTCGAGATTGCTTGCGCGATAGGTCTCTATTATAGCGTCCAGCGCTATTTGAGCTTCGCGCAACGCATCTTCACGAGATTCTCCGAATGCAGAGAGTCCCGGAAACTCATCGCATATAGCTATAAAACCCTCGTCCTCACCGCTCCAAAAAATGTGAATTGCGTACTTAGTCTGCATTTTCTATAACTGCGATTGCTCTCAACAACCGTCTAACCTGATAGGGTTTCGATTTCCCCTTTACATCCTGAAAGTTTTGTACGCGGCCCTGTTCTGGGGTGAGTTTCGGATTTTCGTATATCCTGTGCGAATTGCTTTGGCGGCGAAACTGCCAGCCGAAACATTCGGCGAGAATGCAAATCTCCACGAAGCTAAAATTATTTGGCGAATTTCTCGCCTTAGCCAAAATCTAATCACAATTGCTCATACGGAAATGAACAAAAACTTAAACGAAATAACGCGGACATTCCGTCTTACCTTTCGGCTGAAGAAATTGCCCGCGTCTTTGATCTGCGACATTACCAGCGTAATGTCGATAAAGTATTTGGCCGAGTATTTAACTAGTTCGACCAGTTGTCCGCCATATTGCCGATGATCGGGAGCTTATATATCTGTCCCATAAACGCCTTTATACATGCCATGATGAGAGCTGCGAGTATAGCTAGGGCGTAAACAGCCAAGACGAGGACTCCTAAAAATCCTAAGCCTGGCATGTTGATGGCATTGGCTAAAAACACAATGATTATCGTGACGACCCAAACAACTATATATCCAACGATTGATGCTCCGAGCAACAGCAATGATTGGAAAGCATGAAACCGCGCGAGCTTGTTAGTCTTATCAGTGGCAATGATAATGATACTCATGATGATGTTAACGGCACAAATAGGAAGATATGCGAGACCGGCCGCGACATTTGCATCCAGTCCGAGGGCGGACTTTCCAGAATTTTCCATAATCTTTTAAAGTTCTCCTTTAAGGGTTTTTAATTAAAACAATTGCTAGCCGAAATTTAGAGTGAAATCTATCATAAGACTTTGATAAAAACAAGAAACTACGGCACAATCTAAAATTTATTTTAGCGCACACCATGAAAGCAAGAGTATTTGTAACACTAAAGCCGAGCGTGCTCGATCCTCAGGGCAAAGCTATTCATCATTCGGTCGGACAATTAGGCTACGAAAATATTACCGATATCCGGCAGGGAAAGTATTTCGAGATCGCTCTCGACCCTGCAATTACCGAGGCTGACGCCCGTTCCTCCGTTGAACGTATCGCCAAAGATATTCTTGCAAATCCGGTGATTGAAGAATACAAAGTTGTAATTGGTGATTAGTGACAGGTGATTGGAAAATCCGATCACTCATCACTCATCCCTCATCACTGCTTATGAAATTCGGAGTTGTAGTATTTCCCGGCTCGAACTGCGATCACGACGCCTATCACGTTGTTTCTAAGCACGTCGGCCAGCCGGTTGATTTTATCTGGCATAAAGAGACCGACCTGAGCAGCTTTGACGCGGTGATCGTGCCGGGCGGTTTTGCCTACGGGGATTATCTTCGGGCAGGGGCATTGGCGCGGTTTTCGCCAGTGATGGAATCTGTGCGAAATTTTGCGTCCGAGGGCAAGTTTGTTTTTGGCATCTGCAACGGGTTTCAGATCCTTTGCGAAAGCGGTTTGCTGCCGGGAGCATTGCGGCGAAACGCCGGCCTCCACTTTGTCTGCCGGCATGTAAATCTTAAGGTCGAAAATTTCAACACACCTTTTACGACCGAGGTCACCCACAACCACGTACTCTCCATTCCGATCGCCCACGCCGGGGGCAATTATACCTGCGATGACGAGACCTATAACATGCTTGAGGAAAACGGACAGATCGTTTTCCGTTACTGTGACGAGAATGGCGAGATCACTGACGTCTCAAACCCAAATGGAGCCCGCTCCAACATCGCCGGCATCTGCAACCAGGACCGTAATGTTTTAGGCATGATGCCGCACCCCGAGCGGGCATGCGAAGAATTGCTAGGCTCGAACGACGGCCGGGACATCTTTCGATCGCTGACGAGCGCGATCGCTCATGTCGAGGCGTCCGCGTAAAAGACCTTAGCGGCAAAGCCTCCCTCCGAAATTACATTCTCCAGGACTTCAAAGCCCATCGACGAGGGCAAACCCAACCGCACTCGTCTTGGTGACTCCATCGATCTGTTGTAGTTTATTGTTACCAAAAGATCGATATATGAAAAGATGCCCTGAATGCAGGCGGGATTATTACGACGACACGCTGCTGTATTGTCTCGACGATGGAAATGCGCTGCTCGAAGGCCCGGCGTCTGTGGACGAACCCGCGACGGCGATCCTGTCAGATCCGGGAGCCGTAGTGACCGGGTCCCGGTCAGACGGCGAGTCGAGCGAATCAAAGACGGCGATACTGTCGTACGCAAGAGCAGAGGCGGAGCCTCAAAAAAATATTGGTGACTTTTCGGAAAGGCGAAGGCATTCCGCACATCAGACGGCGGAGCCGTCAAAGAGCAAAGGGTTGGCGATTGCCGGGGTCGCGCTTCTGCTGGTGATCGGCGGAATAGGGTTCGCAGTTTATAAATTTTGGGGCAGATCCGACAAATCGCCGCAGGCGATGAAAATTGAAAGGTTGACGACCAACGGCAAATCTTCTGATGCCGCCATCTCGCCCGACGGCAAATATGTCGTCTATATCCTTGACGAAGGCGGGCAGCGGAGCCTTTGGACAAGACAAGTAGCCACGACGAGCAACGTGCAGATCATTCCTCCGGCGGATGTGCAATACTTTGGGCTTGTATTTTCTCCCGACGGCAACTACATCAACTTTGTTAAGCTGGAAAAGAGCAACGAGCTTCCCGCGCTCTACCAAATGCCCGTGCTTGGAGGTATTCAGAAGAAGCTGATTTCAAATATTAACAGCGGAGCCGGTTATTCACCGGACGGCAAGCAGTTCGCGTTTGTGCGCTTTAGCTTTCCGACTTCAAATGAAAGTTCATTGTTAATCGCCAATGCAGACGGCACGGGTGAACGGATACTCGTCTCGCTCAAACAACCTGAGTCGTTCCGTTCGGAAGGCGGGCATCCGGTTTGGTCTCCCGATGGAAAAACAATTGCTTGTATTGCCCGCACTTTTGCTGTGAACGGCTACAAAGTCGTCGAAGTGCAAGTCGCGGATAGCATAATGAAACCCATCACCGCTCAAGGCTGGAATTTCATCAGGCGGATAGATTGGCTGCCGGATAAAAGCGGGCTTCTCATCCTCGGAGCAGACAAAACGTCCGCGTTCTTTAACCAACAGATATGGCTCATCTCTTACCCGGACGGCGAAGCGCGAAGAATCACGACCGACTTTAACAATTATGTCGGAATGAGCCTGTCGGCGGATTCGGGCGCTCTTGCCGTTGTGCAGGCTAACCGGCTATCCAACATCTGGGTTGCGCCGAACGGCGATGCAGGACGTGCCGTGCAAATCAAATCGGGCGGCAGCAATCTTGACGGAATATGGGCTCTCGCGTGGACGCCCGATGGCAGAATTGTCTACTACTCGATTGCCAGCGGCGCTTACGATATTTGGATCATGAACGGGGACGGCGGCGGTCAAAAGCAGCTAACCGTCGAAGCGGGCGGAAATTCCGAAGCAAGAGTTACGCCCGACGGCCGCTATCTAGTTTTCACTTCCTTTCGCGATGAGGGCTTGAATATCTGGCGGATGGATTTGAACGGCGCCAATCCCAAGCGGTTGACGAGCGGTACCAGCGACGACTACGCAGCCATCTCGCCCGATTCCCGATGGGTGATTTACGAATCTCTAAGTTCGAGCGATCGTAGATTATGGAAAGTTTCGATTGACGGCGGCAGCGCCGTGCAGTTGACCGATTATCATTCGGCTAATCCAAAAATCTCGTCTGACGGAAGGTTGATCGCCTGCGAGTATCGTGAAGACATCAATTCGCCCTGGAGATACGCGATTATCCCGTTTGAAGGTGGCAAACCCGTCAAGATTTTTGATTTGCCCGGCGGCACAACCCATTTTTGTTGGGCAAAGGGCTCTCGTTCGCTCACCTACACAGATACGCGCGACGGCGCGGGAAACATCTGGAGTTTTCCTTTGGACGGCACTCCGCCAAAACAGTTAACGAACTTTAAGACAGACGAGATATACAATTTCGATTGGTCGGCGGACGGCAAACAACTTGTCACGGCGCGCGGCACCACGACGAGCGATGTGGTGTTGATGAAGGATTTCAGATGACCCGATGTTTGATTAACTAGCCGGATAAATATGAACCGATGCCCTGAATGCAAATGGGATTATTACGACGATACTAGGGGCGCAATAATATGGTGAAAAGTAAGGCAGTCTGTGATAAAGTAAGGATGCTGGGGGACGCAATATGCAAACGAGCGCAAAAATAACTAGCAAAGGGCAGATCACCGTACCGCTCAAAGTAAGGACGGCACTTGGCGT
>JAYVDQ010000563.1:0-3875 GCA_043749325.1 Chloracidobacterium sp.
TTGGTAGCACAGCGATTTGCCGCCACCGGTCGGCATCAGGACAACGCAGTCTTTCTTTTGCAAGACCGACTCGATCACCTGCTCCTGATTCATCCGAAACGAATCAAAACCAAATTGGTGCCTGAGGATTTCGCGGGTCCGTGCGGTGGTCATTTGAATTTGGATTTTTTGAATTTTAGTATGAAAACGATTGATCTCCAAACGGACAATGCACGGGTCATTTTGACTTCTGAGTAGCAAGTTTCGGCACAAGTAATTTCGCAGCGTCGATCGCACCCTTAATATGACGCTGATGCGTGAAATGTCCGGCTACATAGATGCCCGGCACGTTTGTCTCAAAAGTTTCCGGATCATAAACCGGCACCTCGCCCGCTTTTCCGAGTTCGGTCGCGACACCGAGTCCCTTGAGCAAGGTCAGATCGGCGTCCGAGCCGATGAGTACAAAAACGACATCGTTCGGCAAAATTTCTTCCTCGCCGTCCTCGTTTTCCATAACGATGGTCTTTTCGGTTATCTCAAGGACCTTACCGAGGAAAAATAGCTTGAGGCAGTGTTTCTTGAGTTCATCCGCAAGCGGCTGTTTGACCCAATATTTGATGCAGCCTTGCTTAGGATCTTCGTTTTCCCAATCGCTGCGAAAAATAGCGAGCGTCGTGTCGGCACCTTCCTCCGCCAAAAACAAAGCCGCCTCACCCGCCGAATTGCCACCACCGACGATCAGCGCCCGTTTTTTGACCCATGGATATGTCTCGCGGAAAGTGTCGTGAACTTTCGTCAGATCTTCGCCGGGAACATTGAGCTTTCGCGGATGGTCCATTGCACCGATAGCGAATAGCACGTTTTTCGCCACGTAGGTGCCTCTGTCAGTCTTAACCGTAAAGGATACCGCATCAGAGCCGGGCTGTGCCTTTGCCAACGCCCGGGTAAACGTCCCTCCGGCAACTACCGGAGCCAAAGCCGACAAAGCTTGCACACTGAGCACCATTTCTTCGGTCTGAATGTTCAGCTCATGTTCCAACACGAATCGGACATAATACGAAAGCAGCTCTTCGCGTGTCGGCTTTTCACGAGCCGCTTTTAGCTGGCCGTTTTCGATCTCAAGCTCATTCGTTGTCGAAAAGACCGTCAGCCCGACCGGGTAATTGTAAACGGTATTCCCGATCAGGCCCTTTTCGATAACGACGTATTTGAGGCCGGATTTTTTGGCTTCATAGGCCGCTGTTATTCCTGCCGGGCCGGCTCCGATAATGATCAGATCAAACATGTGTTTAATGTATAACGGATAACGAACAATGGACAATTATTTGTTCTGGACCTTGGCGACTTGTCTTTTAAGATATTCTCTTTGGATTGTCCGTTATCCATTAT
This sequence comes from Chloracidobacterium sp., assembly GCA_043749325.1. Classification (GTDB taxonomy): domain Bacteria; phylum Acidobacteriota; class Blastocatellia; order Pyrinomonadales; family Pyrinomonadaceae; genus OLB17. The sequence continues at coordinate 1,369 of JAYVDQ010000563.1, forward strand.
CCGTTTTCCATTTTCTTAAGTTCTTCCGTAAATTTCTCGATCTGCACTTTTGTTCCCTCAAGCGTTCGCTTGGATGCAAGATAACTTTCCCACTCGTTGGTGCCGGTCAGGGCTTTTAGAACGTCCTCATCCAATGCGTGCGACATGACGACAAGCAGGTCGCTGAGGGCTTCGTGGCCGTCGAGTAGGGATTGAATGATCGTATATGCGAGTTTTGCGTTGGGCAGATCGATGTCAAGGTCTTCCATAGTAAGAGGAGATTTTACCACAGAGATAGAGGGGTCACAGAGCCGCTACTTTATAAAGGGCAAGTCGGCAACCGTAACTATAGCGTCCCCTAGGAAAAGTTCAGTACCACTTGCCAAATAGTCGTAGCGAACAAACGCAAGTGCGATGGTTTTATCTAATTTTGGCGAGAATGTAACAGAGGTTATCCGTCCGGCGTTTTTGCCATCGGATGTTGTGATCTCGGTATCGGGCAAGAATCCAGTCGCTACCGCTCCGGGTTCTGACAGAACGAGTCCTGTCAATTGCTTGGCCACATGGCCGCGAAAATGAATGCGGGCGATGATCTCCTGGCCGATATAGCAGCCTTTGTTGTATGATATCAGGCCGTCGATGCCGAGTTCGGGAACGATGGTCGTTTCGTCCATATCAACGCCGTATTTTGGGATGCCGGACTCGATGCGGAGGGTTTCGTACAATTCGCCTGATATCGCCAGGCACCCGTTATCGACCGTAAGAAAGTCGCGAAAACCATCCGCGAGATCGTTCGGAACAAAATAAGCCGCACCATACGGCAGATCATAAATGAGCGAACCCGAAAATCGCTCACCGACTCTCGGATTGTAAACATCTTCCTTTGGCCCGAAGATCTCAAAATAGGAATGATCGTCAGACAGGTCCTCGACAAAAAAATCGCCCGCAAATGTAAACCTGAACAGATTCTGAAAGACTTTTTCGCGTGTCGCTTCTTCAGTCTCAAACAGAAATCGCTCACCTTGCCGCCGTACGCCGACGGCCGCCAACAGCCTGCCTTGAGCATTGGGAAAAGCCGCGAGCATCTGTCCGCCGTCTTCGAGCGTTTTCATGTCATTCGAGATCAGGCCGTCCAGGAATTGGACGGCTTCTTTGCCCCAAACGGCCGTCAGCCCGCGTTTCGTTTCGTAGAATCCGGCCTTGCCTGAGCGGATCTGGTTATATGTGTTTTCGAGGTCTGCGTTCATCTTTGTTACAATACCCTTTTACTTTATAACTTCGATTCGCAATTACACAATGAGCCAATTATCAGAAGAAATCGTTCTCAATTCTCTAAAACAGATCATTGACCCGGACCTCAAAAAAGACATCGTTACCCTCGGGTTTATCCGCGATCTTAAGATCGACGGCGGTAACGTGTCGCTCACGATCATGCTGACGACGCCCGCCTGCCCCGTCAAGGAGCAGATGGAAACCGACGCGACTGAGATCGTTCGAGGCCTCGATGGCGTGACTAACGTAAAAGTGGTCATGGACGCCGAGGTGCCGCAGGGACGTGGAATCAAAGACAATATCGCGATCGCGGGCGTCAAAAATATCATTGCCGTGTCGTCCGGCAAAGGCGGCGTCGGCAAATCGACTGTCGCGGTCAATATGGCGGTCGCTCTCGCCGCTGACGGTGCCAAGGTTGGCATTATGGACGCCGACGTTTACGGGCCAAATGTCCCGATGATGCTCGGCATTGGTTACGGGCAGCCTGACGTCGAGGACAATAAGCTCATCCCGATCGAGGCCCATGGCGTCAAGATGATATCGATGGCGGTGCTTGTGCCGCCCGATAAGCCGATGATTCTTCGCGGGCCGATGCTCCATGGCGTCGTGCGGCAGTTTTTGAGTGATGTAAACTGGGGCGAACTCGACTATCTCATTGTCGATATGCCGCCGGGAACGGGTGACGTGCAATTGAGTTTAGCGCAGCTCGTGCCTGTCCAGGGAGCCGTCCTTGTAACGACACCGCAGGAAGTTTCGCTGTCCGATGTTCGCCGTGCGGTCAAGATGTTTGAGCAGGTCAGGGTGCCCGTGCTCGGCGTGATCGAGAATATGTCGTATTTTATCGCCCCAGATACCGGCAACCGATACGAGATATTCGGCCGCGGCGGCGGACAAAAGCTGTGCGACGAATACGGCCTGAATTTTCTTGGCGAAGTGCCGATGGGCATCGAGGTCCGCGAAGGCGGCGATAGCGGCATTCCGGTGGTCATCTCCGCACCGGATTCACCACAGGCGGCGGCGTTCCGCAAGGTCGCCGAAGAGGTTGCGAGACAGGTTTCTATCGAGGCGATGAAACCGGAGCTTACAATCCTGACCCGAGCAAATAATTGAACTGAAACATCTCGATCTACTTTCCCAGCGTTGTGAAAATTGCTGTCAGGTGGTATTTGTAGAAAGTTCTACAAAATAATTCAGCATCACAACCTGGGAGAAATATGTCTTTGATGATCGGGCGTTCCTCGCATTCTGTCGCCTTT
>JAYVDQ010000564.1:0-3483 GCA_043749325.1 Chloracidobacterium sp.
CGCAAAACACCACCGAAAAAGCTGCAAGGCAAAAAGAAGAGGTTGCTAAGCGAACTGAAAAAGTACACAAAAAAGTAAACAAGCTGGGAGTTGGCGACAATGCGACGATCAAGGTGACGCTATTTGATGACAAGACGTTCTCTGGTCATATTAGCGAGACGAATGATAAATCCTTTACCGTTGTTGACAAGAGCGGCACATCGCAGTCGATCAATTATTCAGACGTAAAAGCGCTTGAGGGGCGAAATACTTTTTCAGGAACGAAAGCGGCTTTATATATTGGAATTGGCGCCGGCGCGGTTTTGCTCGCGTTCTATTTGATCTTTATTCATAACGCGGTTTGCCCGCCTAGCGGTTGTTGACTAAAAAACTTGTATTCTCAACTCGTGTAGCTCCATTTTTGTAGTGCTATATTAATTTGAAACCAAGGACTAAATCGATTACTGGAGGAGAAAAATGAAATGTTACATAGCAATCATGTTTATCGCGTTCCTGGCTCTGGCCTCGAACCCATACACGGCCTTCGCACAAAACAAGAACGACGAAGCTGCAAAACACACCGAAAAAGTGCGGCAAAAAGTTGTCAAGCTTGGCACCGGCGACAAGGCAACCGTACAGGTTGTACTCTTCGATGAAACAATAATTTCCGGTTACATCAGCGAAGCAAATGACAAGACCTTTGTCGTGATGAATAAGAAAAGCGTCCCCGCAACGGTGAAATATTCCGACGTGAAATCGCTTGATCACACTGCCAAAATGGGTTCGAGACAAAAGTATATATGGATCGGAGTTGCGGCGGGTGTGGGAACCGTGATCGCCATTGTTCTCCACGGACTCTTGACCTATTAGACCAAACTTTAGTTCGGCCGCCGAGAAGTGACAATGTCAGAATTAAGCGATCTATATCAAGAGGTCATTTTGGATCACAACAAAAATCCGCGTAATTTTCGTGAGATTGCCGGTGCCGATCAATACGCCGATGGCAAAAATCCGTTGTGCGGCGACGCTTTGCGCGTGTATGTCAGTCTCGACGGCGATACGGTGACGGATGTTGCTTTCAAGGGCTCTGGCTGCGCAATCTCCAAAGCCTCGGCGTCGATGATGACGCAGGCGGTCAAGGGAAAGACTCGCGAGGATGCCGGAAAGATATTCGAAGAGTTTCATCGAATGGTCACCGGCGACCTCGATATCGAAACGGATGACAACGATCTAGGCAAATTAAAAATTTTTGCAGGCGTCCTGGAGTTCCCCGCGCGCGTCAAATGCGCATCGCTTAGCTGGCACACGCTCAATGCGGCGCTGCGTGGCGAGGAAGAGGTTTCTACCGAGTAGATATGCTAAAAGCCGCGAGTATTGTTCTTTTCTGTTTATTGCTCACCGGCGCGGCCGCTGCTTTTCCTGATACGAGTGCGGTGGCGTTCGAAGAACACGCCGGGCAGCTCAGAACAAAACTAAAGACGCGCGGCTTTACGGTGATCGTCGAGCGACCGTTCATCGTCGTAGGCGACGAACCCGAAGGCCGGGTAACTCTGTGGGCCAATGAGATCATTCGCGGGACCGTGACGAGGCTCAAGCAGGATTATTTCATTAAAGATCCGGCAAACATTCTCGAGATCTGGCTATTTAAGGATGAAGGTTCTTACCGTAAACACGCCAAAGAATTCTTTGGCGACGAGCCTGACACGCCCTACGGCTACTATTCGCCGTCAAAAAAAGCTCTGATAATGAACATCGCGACCGGCGGCGGTACGCTCGTTCACGAGATCGTCCATCCGTTTGTTGAGGCCAATTTTCCCGATTGCCCGGCCTGGTTTAACGAGGGCCTCGGCTCGCTCTACGAACAGTCGGGGACCGTCGGTGGCCACATCTACGGCTACACAAACTGGCGTCTGCGAGGGCTGCAAAACGGCCTGAACCGAAAAGTTGTTCCGACATTCAAAGCACTAACCTCGATGTCTAACCGAGAATTCTATCGCGAAGACACCGGCACAAACTACGCTCAGGCCCGCTATTTGTGCTACTACCTGCAAGAAAAAGGGCTGCTCAGAAAGTTTTACCGGGAGTTTGTGGCCAATGCCAAAGCCGATCCGACGGGCTACAAAACCCTCCAATGGACCTTACGCGAACGCGACATGACGGCCTTTCAGCGACGGTGGGAAGCGTTTGTCCTCAAGCTCACTTTCTAGGCAAATACCTTTCGGCGGTTTCGGTAAATCTCTCGATCTCAGCCATGCACCACGGCTGATCCTTTCCCAACTCCGCGGCCATTATCTCGGCAATTTGTGGAGCGACCTCGATCGCCGCTCGAGCATTCAGAAACAACCCGCGTGTTCGCCTGGCGAGAACATCCTCGACGGTGCCTGCCATCTCACTTCGCACCGCCCGAATAACATCGGCGGTTGTGTATGGCAGATCGGGGTGAAGCAATTCGCCGGTCTCGGCAACAGTGCTTTCGATGCTGAGCGTCGCGGTGACGCATTTCGCTGCGTCCAGCTTGCCGACGGTCGCCGCTTTGTTAACCGCGTCCTCGGCCATTCGGCGATAGGTGGTCCATTTGCCGCCGGTTATCGTGATCAGGCCGGAACCGTCAACAAACAGATCGTGACCGCGAGAGATGGAAGACGTTTTAGTAGCATGGCCATTCTTGACGAGTGGTCGAATCCCCGCGAAGACACTCAAAATATCGCCACGAGTCGGAGCTTCAGTAAGATATTTGCCAACTGTTTCAAGAACAAAATCTATCTCGGCATCAAGCGCGGCGGGTTCCAGCTCGGCGAAATCGACAGGCATGTCGGTTGTGCCGACAAGCGTGTGGCCGTGCCATGGAATACAAAAAAGCACGCGGCCATCGCTCGTTTTAGGTATCATCAACGCGCTGTTGCCGGGCAGGAATTTACGGTCAAAAACCAGATGGATACCCTGGCTGAATTTGATAGACGGTTTTGTCGAACCATCCGACATCGACCGAACCGCGTCGCAAAAAACACCGGTTGCGTTGATGACCACCTTGGCTGATAAGTCGAACGTTTCGCTCGTCTCGACATCGACAAGCGCAACACCCGTAATACGACCGTTGCCGTCTTTTGTGAGCGAATTGACCCGTGCATAGTTGAGCAAGGCCGCATCGTGCCCGTTTGCGGTTTTCACAAGATCGATCAGCAATCGCGTATCGTCAAACTGGCCGTCGTAATACAAAACGCCCCCGGACAATCCGTCCCGGACAATGGTCGGCAGGCGCTCGATGGTCTCGGCTTTCGATAGTGTCCGCGATTTGCCAAGGCTATCTTTGCCCGCGAGCAGGTCGTACGTTTTGAGGCCGATGCCGTAAAATGCCTTTTGCCACAGGCCGTAGCAGGGAACGATAAACGCCAGAGAGTGCACGACATGCGGAGCGTTCTTTAGCAACATGGCCCGTTCCTTCAACGCTTCGCGAACAAGAGAGATATTGCCCTGACGCAGGTAGCGGACGCCGCCGTGGACGAG
>JAYVDQ010000565.1:0-3464 GCA_043749325.1 Chloracidobacterium sp.
ATTTTCTATTGGGTCGGCAAATTGATCGACGATCGCCACTTTTGTGCATTCCCGTCCCATTCCGGGAAAGCGCATCGCAACCGGGAAAATGTCCCAAACCCAAAATGCCTTTGGAACGTCATTGTCGATAACGATCCTGTTGCATCGGTTTTCGCGGCATTTTTCGATGATTTCCTTCAGGTAGTCGCTTGTCATCGCGGGGCGGTTTGACGCGCTTTTTACATGTGCGTAAAGGTAGCTCGGTCGTTGCTCGACCATTAATTCATATGACTTAGGAGTTGGCATAAATGCCTCCTTTCCATATATATAGTAGCCGAACGGGAGAGATACAATGTCTTCCAGGTTACTTGGGGATAATATTAATGAGATTGGACGTGAGAAGAAGAGACACGTTCAAAAAGGGGGCAGGCGCTGGCAGGCTTCGAAAAAGGCGTTTTGGCTCAGTCCGAGACCAGCCAGCGTCGGGCGTCCGGAATGGTGCTGTAGGCCCGGACCTTAGTGCCGAGGCCGCGGCTTGCCGCCGCGGCGAAACGATTAAGCTCGCGATTTTCGGGGCGCGGGTCAACCAGTGCTATCTTAAGGCCCTTGGTATTCATCGTGGCGATTTGCTCCGCCACCAACTGGATCTTCGCCGGCGATAAAATTATCGGGATGTCACGCTCGATCAATATACGCTCGTATTGAAGCTCGTGGCATTCGGCTATTACCTCCCGCAGGTAGTCCAGCGCGATCTCCTCCGTAAATGTGTCGGATTTTACGTGGGCGTAGAGGTACTTTGGCTTTTCGTCGTAAGTCAGCGAATAGGGCTTTCCGGGAACGTTTGTCATAAAACCCTCCCCCAGGGAGATTGAATTTTAGTTTGAGTCAATCAGACAATAGCACCGGCCCGTTATCTTTGCAACGGGAAATACAGCTTCAGGCCCACGAGGTTTCATTTTTACCTTATGAGCCGATCCCCTGGCCACCGCTTAATTGGGTAGGTTGGAATACAGACCGCTAAGGCCCGAAAAGGTTCTAATCCGATTACCCCGGTGAAATACCGCCAACTATATGCCGAAAAACGGATATTTTCAACACGTCCCACCAATCGATAAGGATGCCGAGAGTTTGAACGTCATTGTCGATACACCGAAAAACTCGGCAAATAAGTACGAGTTTGACGAGTCAACCGGACTTTTTAAACTCGGAAGCGTTCTGACGCTTGGGCATTCGTTTCCATACGATTTCGGGTTCATACCAAATACGCTGGGCGGCGACGGTGACGCTCTGGATGTGCTGATATTTATGGACGAACCCGCATTTGTCGGGTGCCTCGTAAAATGCCGGCTGATCGGCGGCATAAAGGCTCGCCAGACGGAAAGGAACGGTAAAAGAGTACGCAACGACAGGCTTTTGGCCGTCGCGTGTAAATCTTTGGCCTATTGCGAGATCAATTCTATTAACGATCTCAGCACTGAGATACTTGAGCAGATCGAGCATTTCTTTATTTCATATAATCAGGTCAAGGGCAAGGTGTTCGAGCCGCTGGAAAGATATAACAAGGGAAAGGGATTTAGGTTGATAGAGAAATCTTATTCTTTCTAAGGAATTCTGGTTTGCGTCGGATGTATGGTAGATAATGGGATCACAATGCAGCCAATCGAGGTTATTTTAAACGCGGGTTCCGGGAGCACCGGCAAGAACGAGTCAGCCTCGCAAGTTGTTGACCTTTTTAAAGCGCGCGGTATCGACGTTCGCGTTAATGAGGCCCGAACGGGTGAGGAGCTTTTGAAACTTGCTAAACAGGCCGCGCGGTCGGAATGCGGGGTCGTCGTCGCCGGCGGCGGTGACGGTACGATCAGTGCCGTCGCGGGAGAGCTGGCCCATACGCAAAAGTCGCTCGGCGTATTGCCATTGGGCACGCTCAATCATTTTGCAAAAGATCTGCACATCCCTACAAATCTCGAAGCAGCAATTGATGTAATTGTCGCGGGCCGAACCATCGATATCGATGCCGGCGAGGTCAACGGCCGCATTTTTATCAATAATTCGAGTTTAGGAATTTACCCGGATGTCGTTCGCGGCCGCGAGCGGCGGCAGCGTTTGGGATATGGCAAATGGCATTCGCTGATCCGCTCGGCGTGGACCGTCTTCCGCCGCTACCCGCTGCTCGGTGTTCGCCTGGCGGCCGATGGCACGGAGATCGTTACCCGCACGCCATTCGTATTTGTCGGGAATAACGGTTATGAGATCGAAAGCTTTAATATCGGCGCCCGCAAGCGGCTTGATGCGGGACATTTGAGCGTCTATATGACAAGACGAATGGGACGGCTGGCCCTTTTGAGGATCGCAATTCGAGGCTTGATCGGCGGGCTTTCGCAGGAAAAAGATTTCATGTCGGCGGAAACCGCTGAGATAAATATCGAGACCCGCCGCCAGCGGATCCGCGTCGCGATTGACGGCGAGGTGCAGATGATGGAAACGCCAATCTGCTACCGGATTCACCCGCACGCGCTTCGCGTGATAGTTCCAGAAGATTACGGACAAACCGCCGGGGATGCAGCCAAATGAAAACGGTCGCTCATTTATCGGATATACATTTTGGCAGCATAGATCACGCGATAATCGACCCGCTGGTCGAGACGCTTCATAGACTTGCGCCCGATCTGGTCGCAGTTTCGGGCGACCTGACGCAGCGTGCGCGCTCCCATCAGTTTATCGAGGCAAGAGCGTTTCTCGACCGGCTGCCTACCCCGCAGATAGTCGTTCCCGGAAATCACGATGTTCCGCTTTACAACGTTTTTCGCCGTTTTGCCGGGCCGCTAACTAAATATCGCCGGTACATAACAGATGATCTCGAACCGTTTTATGCCGACAGCGAGATCGCGGCGATCGGGATCAATACCGCCCGCTCGCTGACGATCAAAGGCGGCCGTATTAACGAACGGCAGATCGCGGCAATCCGGGACAAGCTGTGCGGCCTTGGGCAGGAGATCGTAAAGATCGTAGTCACTCATCATCCGTTCGATCTCCCTGCGGGAAATCTCGAAAGCGACATTGTAGGGCGGGCCCCATTGGCGATGAGGATGCTGGCCGAATGCGGTGCGGACGTTTTCCTCGCGGGCCACATGCACATCATGCACACGGGCCATACCGCCGCCCGGTATAAGACGCCCCGCCATTCGGCCCTCGTTATCCAGGCCGGCACAGCGACCTCGACGCGGCATCGCGGGGAAAGAAATTCTTTTAACGTGATCCGCATCGACGGTACGGCGATTACCATCGAACGGATGGTATGGCATCCCGAAACACGGAAATTTCTCGGCAGTACCAAGGAGGCCTTTCGACGGGAGGGCGCGATATGGACACCTTTTTAATATATGGCCGATCATTAGTGTCCCAACGTTAGTCGAATAGAGTCAACTGTTTACAAAGATCGTTGTATAGGTTTGTGTAATTCATAGGTTCGAAAGCCTGTAAAAGCG
>JAYVDQ010000566.1:0-3859 GCA_043749325.1 Chloracidobacterium sp.
GAATGCTGCGGCCCGTGCCGCATGATCGCGCCGTCGGTCGAGGCGATAGCGGAGGAATACGAAGGCAAGGCCGGAGTATTCAAGATGAATGTAGACGAAAATCTTAACGTCCCGCAGCAATACGGCGTTCGCGGCATACCGACGCTTGTCCTATTTAAGGGCGGCAAGGAACAGGAGCGGATCGTCGGAGCGGTTTCGCGTGAAGCGATCGCAAAGGTTATCGAAAAATACGTTTAAGATTCTGGCGGCATCTGCCGTCCGCATTTTAGCAAATAAAAAGGGCCGAGATCCGATCTCAGCCCTTTTTATTTGCGTTAGTGTTTCTGTGTTATTGAAGCACGTCGAAGTTAACCGGAGTATCGGCATTTGTACCCCATTGCTGGAAAAGGAATCCGCTTTGCGACCCCAGCACATAGAATGCCGTGGCCCCCGCAGTCGCACTTCCCCTCCATATTGCGAAGTCAGTTTTCCCGTCGCCGTCATAATCACCCGGTACCTGAAGATCGTTCTGCAGGCCCCAGGCAAGCCGCTGGTACTGTCCCCCCGTGCTCGGTAGAAAATACCAGACCAACTGTCCAGATTCAAAGCGGGTAAGGGCGAGGTCCGTTTTACCGTCGCCATCAAAATCACCAGAAACGGCAAAGTCCGAAGTAAACCGGCCAAAATACGTAGTCGTATCAGGAGAGCCTGCAGCCGTTGAATCGGTCCCGTAACGAATATTAAATGTCGCCGTGCCGCCAGTGTTATGTACCACGCAAAAATCAGCCTTGCCGTCGCCATTGAAATCACCCGAATCTGGGTAGTCAGGGGTCGAGCCACTGGCTGGCACGCCGAATGGTACTGCGACCGGTCGTCCAAGAAACGGTCCGCTGCTCGGATTGTACCAAAAAGTGCCGGTTGAGCCCCTATAGACCGCAAAATCTGCTTTGCCGTCGCCTGTGTAATCACGAACAATTGGTATGTCGCCTGAGATGCCGAGCTGTCCGAACGTAAACGTACTGTCACTACTCCGCAAAACATACAAGGTCGATGGGGTGGGTGAAGGTCGCCAAACGGCGATGTCCTCTTTACCGTCACCGTCATAATCCGCCGGTACGGCGGTGTCAGAAGTGAGTCCCCAGTCCCTCCGTATATCGCTGCCGCCATTAAGCTTTATGAACCACGCCAACTGGTTCGCTTTTCCAGCGGAGCCCTGTCTGAGGATGCCATAGTCCGTCTTGCCGTCACCGTCAAAGTCCGACTTAGCCGGAATCGGGCGAAGCTGGCCGCGTATTTCTCCTCCTCCAAAAGTCGATGTGTGGATATTGAAGTACATCAAACCGGCCCTCAGATCCGCAACTTGTGCGGGGGTTATAGTGAACGTCTGATCCACCTTAGAGCCGCTGGTGGCGGCGGCTGGCGCCATACTAAAGAGCACCCCAGCATTTGAGCCAACCGCGGCCGGACTATGAATGTGCCCACCCGTCGCGTTGCCCGACAGTCCATTCCAATAGAAGGATGCGGTGATCTGAGTCTCAGCATCATTAAGGACGACGCGGCCAAAGCCACTCGCCGTCGATGAATTAGCGGGGACTTCGTTTGCGCCGTTCAAAGACGTGGTAAAAACTCTCGAATTTGCCGCCGCCGGAGCCTGTGGCGATTGACCAGCCAGACTATCGGAACTGTTGTCCTGCGCGAACGCTGACAAAACAAACGTCAAGCTCAAAGAGAGCGCCAATACCAAAAAACTCAGGATAGATTTATTTTTCATGACTTACACTCGACCAATTTTAGGATTTGCAGTTGGAGAACTGGGAACAGCGTACAAACATTCTGATTTCAAATTTGAATGCTAACTTATCCCATCAAAAAACGAAACTTTGAAAAAGCATACCATAATTCAGGGATTTACTACACACAAAATCTAAAAAACATCATTTCGCATTAAAAATTTTGTTACAATCATCAATATCCTGAGAGGTTTATTTGCGATGCGGATGCTTTTTTTAATTCTGTTGTCGGTCATTGGATGCGGCGTTTCGATGCCGGTTGTCTCTCAAGTCAAACCTGACGGCAAAGATGACGTAATTCGTGTCGATACACAGCTTGTGGAGGTTCCGATCGCGGTCAATTCGCCAAAGGGGATGCCCGTTCGCGGGCTGAACGCCGCGAATTTTGTGATTTACGAGGATGGGAGACGGCAGGATGTGGTGGATTTTTCGGCCGCAGCGGCTCCTTTTGAGGTCGCACTTTTACTCGATACTTCCGGTTCGACTCGGGCGGATCTTCAGCTAATTCAGCGTTCGGCCCAGGATTTTGTCTCCAGTCTCAGGCCGGGTGACCGCGTTTCGATCATTGCGTTCAATACAGATCGCAGGGAAACTCAGGCGTTTGCCGTGAGCGAGATTCTTTGCGGCCTGACCGACGACCGCAAAAAGCTCTACGATGCCATCGCCCGTGTCAGAACCAGTAACGGAACGCCATATTACGATTCCCTACTTCAAATAGTCGAAAAGGTCTTTCGGGATGCGCCGAAGGATGAATTTCGCGGCCGGCGAGCGCTTGTTGCATTGACGGACGGCGTCGATTCGACAAGTGGAGCCGATTTTTCTTCCGTAAGGCAGGAGTTGGGACAGGCCGGAATCATTTCATTTTTTATCAAGGTTGACACCCGCGATTTCTTTGAAAGCAGCTTGCTCGGCGATTGTCAGACGGCGATCCATTTTTCAACGGCACAGATCAGACGTTATTACCGCAGTTTTGGCTCCAGGGCGAACATCGAAAAAGCGGTGAATTTCTGCGGCCTCGGTGATTTCGAGCGCCTGGCAATAAGCAAAAAACTCTACGAGATAGCCGATACCGAGATGAGTGACCTTGCGCGAGCTTCAGGCGGTCGCGTATTTCCTGTTGACAGTCTTAGCGAGGCCCGAAATGCTTTTAAGAACGTCGCGGACGAGATCGGGACCAAATATACGCTTGGCTATTATCCGTCAAATGACAAACGCGACGGCACCTACCGAAAAATCAAGGTCGAGCTAAAATCTGTTCCGCCGGGAACTCAGGTCAGGGCACGCGAAGGCTACACGGCTCCGGTCAACTAGAAAGTCGAAGTGTGAAAAAGTGAAAATGTATAGTGACTCGAACTTTTTCACTCTTTCACTTTTCGACTTTTTCACCGTAACATCTAATTATGGCTTTGAAATTTGGACGCATTTGTTTGTTGGTATTGGACTCGGCGGGCATCGGAGAGATGCCGGACGCTGCGGCTTGGGGTGACGCCGGAGCGGACACGCTAGGGCATATATTTGAGTCACGCGAAGTGCATGTACCCAATCTGCAAGCGATAGGACTCGGTAATATCACCCCGCTCAAAGGCCTGGCCGCTATCGAGCATCCCACCGGTTCTTACGGCAAATGCACGCTCAAATCTGACGGCAAGGACACGACAACGGGGCATTGGGAGATGGCTGGTATCATTCTCAAACAAGGGTTTCCTAAGTTTCCAGAGGGCTTTCCGCCCCGGATCATTGACGAATTTGTCGCCAAAGCCCATGTTCCCGGCGTGCTTGGGAATATTCCGGCGAGCGGAACTGAAATTATCAAAGAACTGGGCGAAGAGCATGTCCGCACGGGCAAGCCGATCGTTTACACATCGGCCGATTCGGTCTTTCAGATCGCGGCTCACGAGGAGATCGTGCCCATTGACCGCCTCTATGAGATCTGCGAGATGGCACGGAATATTCTGCACGGCGACGACGAGGTGGCTCGCGTGATTGCCCGCCCGTTCGTCGGCGACAATGCGGCAAATTTCAAACGAACCGAAAATCGTCATGACTACGCCGTGCCGCCGCCGTCGGATAACCTGCTCCCGCTATTGAAA
>JAYVDQ010000567.1:0-4346 GCA_043749325.1 Chloracidobacterium sp.
ACTCGCTGATATGCTCTACCGCCGAGCGGATTGGCAATGGGCGCTGGACGGTGGAGCAACGGTCACGCACGGCTGGAAGCCTGAGAGTGGCTTTCTCGAATACCGTTGGGAAGGCTACGACGAGGCGTTGCTATTGTATATCCTCGGGTTGGGTTCACCGACGCATCCACTGCCCAAAGAGAGCTACCCTGCGTGGACCTCCACCTATCATTGGGAAAAATCTTACGGACAAGAATATCTTTATGCCGGGCCGCTTTTTACCCACCAGCTTTCACACATCTGGATCGACTTTCGAGGTATCCAGGATGCGTTCATGCGCGGAAAGGAGATCGACTATTTTGAAAATAGCCGGCGGGCGACATATGTACAACGCCAGTATGCGATTGAGAATCCGCTCAAATTCGAGCACTATGGCGAGTCCTGCTGGGGACTGACCGCTAGCGAAGGCCCCGGACCCAACACTTTGAAAGTGAACGGCCTTGAGCGCGAATTCTTTGATTACGTCGGACGGGGTGCTCCGTATGGCCCTGACGACGGAACCATCGCTCCATGGGCTGTGGCGGCATCTTTGCCATTTGCACCCGAGATCGTGTTGCCGGCGCTCGACTACTGCATTCATGACGTTAAGTTGACAGAGTCAAACCAATACGGCTTCAAAGCGTCGTTTAATCCGACGTACCCTTCGACAACTGGAAGTCCCCACGGTTGGGTATCGCCTTGGCATTTCGGGCTTAATGAAGGACCGACTATTTTGATGATAGAAAATTATCGATCCGGGCTGTTATGGCAATTAATGCGGGATTGTCCTTACATCGGCAATGGCTTGCGCCGGGCGGGTTTTGACGGGGGCTGGTTGTGATCTAAGTCGATGGAATTTTGATGCATGTTGCCCTCGAATGACATGACTGCATGAAGTCGCTTTCACGAAGAAATATAAAGGAAAATAAAAAAATGACCATTGACACGAAAGATCCAATATCTTTGACCACGGAAGAAATCCGACGGATGAACGCTTACTGGCGGGCGGCCAATTATATATCCGTCGGGCAAATCTATTTGCTTGATAATCCGCTGCTGCGCGAGCCGCTTAGGATCGAGCACGTTAAGCGTAGATTGCTCGGACATTGGGGTACGACACCTGGACTAAACTTTATTTATGTCCACCTCAATCGTCTAATCACGCAGCATGATCTAAATGTCATCTACGTCGCGGGGCCTGGCCACGGCGGACCGGGAATCGTTGCCAATACGTATCTTGAAGGTACCTACAGTGAGTTTTATCCTAATATCTCAAGAGACGCGGAAGGACTGAAAAAACTGTTCAAGCAGTTTTCTTTTCCGGGCGGCATACCTAGCCATGTCGCTCCTGAAACTCCAGGATCGATACACGAGGGCGGTGAACTCGGTTACTCGTTAGCCCACGCTTACGGGGCCGTATTCGACAATCCCGATTTGATCGCTGCGTGTGTAATCGGAGACGGCGAAGCCGAAACCGGAGCTTTGGCGGCAAGCTGGCATTCGAACAAATTCCTGAATCCTGTTCGTGACGGTGCGGTCCTACCCATACTCCACCTAAATGGTTATAAGATCGCGAACCCGACCGTGCTTGGCCGCCTGAGTGCCGAAGAGTTGACCAGTCTGTTAATAGGCTATGGCCACACGCCTTACTTTGTAGAGGGAAATGATCCTGACACCATGCATCTGCTCATGGCGGAAACTTTGGAAACGGTACTCGCTAAGATACACGCCATTCAGCAAGAGGCTCGAGAAAATGGTTTTTCGGGTCGCCCTCAATGGCCGATGATTGTCTTACGCTCTCCAAAGGGGTGGACCGGGCCAAAGTTTGTAGATGGACTGCCGACTGAGAATTCATTTCGCTCGCATCAGGTGCCACTGGCGGAACTAGCGACTAAGCCCGAGCATCTCAGGATGCTCGAAGAGTGGATGCTCAGCTATAAACCGGACGAACTCTTTGATGATGACGGAAAGTTGATTCCCGAATTGGCTGACCTTCCACCGAAAAAAGAACGCCGCATGGGAGCTAATCCCCATGCTAACGGCGGTCTGTTGCTTAAAGATCTGGAGATGCCCGATTTTCGCGATTATGCCGTCGATGTCTCAAAACCGGGAACCATCGAGGCTGAGGCGACTCGTGTAATGGGACAATTTTTGCGTGACGTAATGAAAGGCAATGAGGTCAGCCGGAATTTTCGTGTTATGGGGCCGGACGAAACCGCATCGAATCGTCTTGGTGATTTATTTGACGCGACCAATCGAGTCTTCGTAGAGCCGATCCTGTCGACGGACGACCATCTTTCGCCCGATGGCCGCGTAATGGAAGTCTTGAGCGAACACCTTTGCCAAGGCTGGCTCGAAGGCTATTTGCTTACTGGACGACATGGTTTGTTTTCCTGTTACGAAGCGTTTATTCACATCATTGACTCGATGTTTAACCAGCATGCGAAATGGTTGAAAGTAACGGGTGACATCCCCTGGCGGCGGCCTATCGCTTCGCTCAATTATCTGCTCACTTCGCATGTTTGGCGGCAAGACCACAATGGGTTTTCGCATCAAGACCCCGGCTTTCTCGACCATGTGATAAATAAAAAAGCCGAAGTCGTGCGCGTTTATCTCCCGCCCGACGCCAACACGCTCCTCTCGGTCGCTGATCATTGTTTACGAAGCCGCAATTATGTCAACGTGATCGTTGCCGGAAAACAACCCTCGTTGCAGTATCTCGATATAGATTCGGCGGCAAAACATTGCGCATCGGGGATAGGCATTTGGGAATGGGCTGGATGCAGCTCTGATGAAGAGCCGGACGTGGTAATGGCGTGTGCCGGCGATGTGCCCACGCTCGAAACACTGGCGGCGGTCGATATTCTGCGTCAAAACTTCCCCGACCTTAAGATTCGCGTCGTCAATGTCGTTGATCTGATGAAATTGCAGCCCGAAAAGGAACATCCACATGGACTTTCCGATGCTGATTTCGACTCGATCTTTACGGTCGATAAACCCGTCATTTTTGCGTTTCATGGCTATCCGGCCCTAATTCACCGGTTAACTTATCGCCGTACGAACCATGACAATATCCATGTTCGCGGTTACAAGGAAGAAGGCACGACGACCACGCCGTTTGATATGGTCGTATTAAACGATCTCGACCGCTTTCATCTGGTGATGGATGTTGTCGATCGTGTTTCGCAACTTGAAAACGGCGGAGCTCGCGTCAAACAATTAATGCGCGGCCGTCTCTTCGAACACCGCGAATACATCAACGAATTTGGCGACGATATGCCAGAAGTCCTCGCTTGGAAGTGGACATATTAGAAGTTATGAATATTTTAGTTCTCAACTGCGGCAGTTCATCGATAAAGTTTCAGGTGATCGCTACCGACTTGGATCGAATCGAGCAAAATACGGATGAACGCCTCGCACACGGAATCGTCGAATTCCATGGCGGGCAAGCGATTGTCACATTAACGGCGGAGGGGAAAGCCGCTCATCATTCGACTGCTCCAATGCGTGACATACGTGCGGCCGTCAAATTGATCTTAAACTGGGTGATCTCGAAGGAATCGAAGCTCGAAACTATCAAAAGCGAGACCGATATTCACGCCGTGGGCCATCGCGTCGTACACGGCGGCGAGAAGTTTAAGGCATCCGTTTTGATCACCAACGAAGTTTTGCAGGACATCGAAGCCTGTATTGAACTGGCCCCGCTGCATAATCCTGCAAACATTCAAGGCATTAATGCGAGCCGCGAGATCTTCGGCGAAGAAATGCCAAACGTCGCCGTTTTTGATACCGCTTTTCACCAGACCTTGCCGGAAACCGCTTTTCTGTACGCGCTGCCGTATCAGCTCTACCGCCGGCATAAGATCCGACGCTACGGTTTTCACGGGACGTCGCATCGCTATGTCGCCTACCGCTTTCGCCAACTGGAAAAAATCGAACGTGACCAGGTAAATATTATCACTTTGCATCTCGGCAACGGCTGTTCGGCCGCCGCTATCAAGAATGGCGATTCGATTGATACTTCGATGGGAATGACCCCGCTCGAAGGTTTAGTGATGGGAACGCGGGCGGGCGATTTCGATCCCGCGATCATTGATTTTATCGCTGCCAAAGAAGGTTTGTCAGCTCTGGAAATCGAATCACTGGTCAACAAACAATCAGGCTTGCTAGGGGTTTCTGGTTTGACCAACGACATGCGTGAACTGCTAGCCGAAGCGAAAGAAAACGGCGACCGCCGCGCACGTCTTGCAATTGATATCTTCTGTTACCGCGCAAGCAAATACATCGGCTCATATTTAGCGGCGATGAACGGCACGGACGCCATTGTT
>JAYVDQ010000568.1:0-3428 GCA_043749325.1 Chloracidobacterium sp.
GGCTTCTGCATCTAAAACAAGGATTTTATCCAACCACCGTCAACGGCGATGGAGCTGCCTGTGACATAGCTCGCACGTTCTGAAACCAGAAAAGCGGCCAGTGCGGCAAATTCTTTCGGGTCGCCCAGACGCCGCATTGGGATCTCCGCTTCCCAGCGGCCCCGGATCTCGTCGGCGGATAACGATTCTTTTTTGGCTAGAAATTCGATCAATTCGTCGAGCCGCTCCGTCAACGTGTAGCCGGGCAGGATGTTGTTGATGGTGATGCCGTCAGCCGCGACCTCGTTCGCAAGAGTTTTTGCAAAGCCCGTCACGGCGGCACGTAAACTATTGGAAAGCATTAGGTTGTCAACGGGCTGTTTGGATGCGATCGACGTAATGTTAAGGATGCGGCCCCATTGGCGTTTTTTCATTCCCGGCAAAATGAGCTTGGTCAGCTCGATGACGCTCGTGAGCAAAATTCGGGTCGCGTCCTCCCACGATTCGCGGCTCAGCGAGTCAAATGGCCCGGCCGGCGGCCCGCCGGAGTTGGTGACTAGTATGTCGATCTTGCCAAATCGCTCAATACCCGCGGCTGCGAGGCGTTCGATATCGGCGGCAACCGAAACATCGGCAGCCAGCGAGAGAACGTCCGCACCGGTTTCGTCACGAATGCTTTGAGCGGCGGCGTTGATCGCGGATTCTCTGCGCGAGCAGATAATTACGGACGCACCTTCCACTGCTATCTCACGCGCGACCGCGAGTCCGAGGCCCTGACTCGCTGCGCATACCAATGCGGTTTTTCCTTTAAGCCCTAGATCCATATTTTCGGTCGTTCTTTCTCTGCGACTTGGCGTCTTTGCGGGAACCTTTTATTTCCCGCAGAGCCGCAAAGCCGCAAAGAAATGCAAGGGTAAAACCAGGCTCGTAAATTATTTTTGCCTTAGGTAATCGTCGGTTTTATCGAGCCAATCCTGACGCGGCGGGTTGAAAACGTCCACGTCGAGCGTGTCTTCGAGAGCCTCGGCCTTGTGCAGGACGTTTGACGGAATAACGAGCACCTCGCCTTCGCGAACGATCTGCTCTCTCATTTCTTCGCCGATCCAAAATTTCAGGGCGCCACTAAGGATGTAGGTCAATTGTTCGTTTTCGTGCGAATGCTGAGGTACGATGCAGCCCTTTTTGAGATAAACATGCGAGAGCATCATGCGCTCGCCCGTTATTAGGCGGCGGTCCAGCATGTCCGAAACCTGTTCCTTGGGCATATCGTCCCACCGATACCACGTAGCCGTTTTTTGTTCCATAATGGTTATCCAATATAAATCTCATTAGCAGGAATAGCAAAATATCGGAATGGGGGTTCGTATTTTGCCGTTAATGAAAATCCACCGCGATGTGCTAATATTGGCTTAATAACCGTCAATCTAACGGCCCGGAGGAAACGCTATGCCAGATGTCGAAATCCCGTGTGTGCAGTGCAAAGATATCTTTGTTTTCAGTGAAAAAGACCAGGAATCGTATTATCAGCGTAATATGATGGCACCGCAACGATGCGCCAAATGCCGTTCGAAAAAAGCCGCGTTACGAGCGGACGCTCCAAAGAGGTTTGAGATGGTTTGCGACAATTGCGGCAAGCATGACACCGTGCCTTTTCAGCCAAAAGTGGGCCGCTCGGTGCTGTGCAAAGACTGTCACGAAGCGAGCCGTTCGCGGGCTCGTCACGCCTAAAATATGAAGGCGGAAACACGACCGGTAGGGAGTGTGTTTTCGTCGTTGCGCACACTCCTTACCGGTCGTGTTTCCGCCTTTTATCTCTTATGAGTTTTGAAACAGTAAATTACGCTATTGAAAACGGTGTTGCGACGGTCACTATGAACCGTCCGGAGGCCCTTAATGCATTGTCGCTGCAATTGACGCTCGATCTCGCATCTGCGATTAGGCAGGCGATCAGCGATAACGCACGTGCCGTGATCCTGACGGGTAACGGACGCGCGTTTTGCTCAGGCGGTGACCTGCGTGAGATGCGCCTCATGTGGGAAAAGGAAGGCCGGATCGAGGCTTTTCTCGAAGATCCGTTAGCCGCTCTGCACGACGTAATTTTGCTGATCCGCGAGACACCGATACCTTTTATCGCGGCGGTTAATGGCGTGTGTGCTGGTGCGGGGACTAATTTTGCTCTCGCGTGCGATATTGTTTTCGCCGGTGACGATGCAGTATTTCGCGAGGCGTTTGTTCGTATCGGGCTCAGCCCCGATTGCGGCGGGACATTTTTCCTGCCTCGTGCGGTTGGTGAAAAGATCGCCGCCGAACTATTTATGACCGGCGACGCCGTAAACGCCGGGCGGGCCGCTCAGATCGGGATGATCAATCGCGTGGTCGCTCCGGACGCTTTGCTTCACGAGGCCAATCAATTCGCCGCGAAACTCGCTGCCGGCCCGACCGGATCTATCGGCCGCATCAAGCGAATGCTCAACGCGACATTCTCAAATACCCTCGCCGAGCAGCTTGCTCTCGAACACGAATGCCAGATTGCATCGGGCAAAGCTGACGATTTCAAAGAGGGCGTCGCCGCATTCTTTGAAAAACGCCCGCCAAATTTCACTGGACGTTAAAACCCCCAATTCATAAGAACAAAGTTGACCTAACCGGTTTGCCAACTGGTTTTTTGCCGCGCGCTAATTTTTTAAATCGGAGGCCTTCTTTGGTTAAGAAGATATTGTTGCACCGGTTGACAAGATAATATTTTATAAAGTAATCTTTTATTGAAATCGGATTTCAATTTCAATTAAATTTTAGATATGGTAATTGGAAGATTTGACAAGGCAAAGCTTAGGATCGATGAAACAGTTCAAAAAGAAGGTGTCGAGGTATGGCATTGTGAGGCTTGTAATGTATTCCATGTGCGAGCCGGCGATGTCGTTTTAGGTTTTAGCCGCGATGAATTTGCAGAGTTTGTTAACGAAACCTGGAATTGTTTCTACGATAAAGAGTTTTCGTCGGCTCCAGTGAATTAGGCATATAGTGATGGGCGTCACACCGAAATGCGGTGGACGTCATGTGAGAACGGCCATAAAAAACTATTTTTGGGGAGAGTTTTGTATGAAAAGTAACATTATTATTTTGTGGACAGTGCTTATTTTGGGCGTTAGTGCAGCAAGCATTTTAGGGCAAACAGATAAAGGCGAAGTTTTTGGGAATAACCCTACTTTAGCTTCAACGCAATTAAAAGGGGAACCAATCGCCACTCCGACACCGCCGAGCGAAGTTGAAAAGTTACGGAAAGAAGTGGATGAACTACGTTCGCAGATAGAAACTCTAAGAAAACTGGTTGAGAAAAAAAATGCGGCCGTATCGACAGTCAATCCGACAACTTCAGCGGAAAAACAGCCGGAACAAATGGTTGGCGGTGCGGCCCAATCAACTTCCGTCAACGATAATCCAAAAATCGC
>JAYVDQ010000569.1:0-6720 GCA_043749325.1 Chloracidobacterium sp.
TGCCAACACCCGAGCGGCAAGTAATAGTCGTCGTCTGCAAAACTATCCCGGGGAGGAGGCTGCCAAACACGGATCCAACACCAGGAAAGGCATCTGCTCCACCATTAGCGCTTACACGCGGTGGTCCAAGCGTAGGGTTGGTACCCGCCGCAAATCCGAATACCGGACCCGCGAAAAACGGCAGATTATACCCATAAGTTCCCGCATTCGCTCCCGTATAGGGAAACGCCGCGAAGGGGGCCCCTTGGGGCCGAAAAACAGCAGTGTTTAAGTACGGGCCGCCTGTTCCGGGTGCAAGCACGATGGCCGGAGGCGATGTAAGCACGCCGCCGATATTCAATTGAGAATTCGGAAGGTAAAAACCCGAGAGGTTACGCGGGGAGTTAGTTTTGATCCCACGCCATGCTTCTGTCGAGAAAAACAATTCAAAATTATTCGACAGTCCAACCTGAAAGCTCAACGGTATAGACGAAATATCGAGATTACCCGGATCGCGGTCATAGTTGCTGTACGCTATGCTGAGCGTGTATTCACCTTTTCGCAGGGTTTTACCGTCTAAAACCGTAAAAAGTCCCGTAGGGCCGGAAACCTGGCCTCCTGTTCCAACAATTGGGGACGTGTTGCGGGTATCTTTATCCGACAATTTTTGAGCCGGTACCGCGCACACGAGCAATAGTAAAATAAGCGTTACAAAGTACGCCTTAATAGCGAGTTTCATCACATTCCTCCGCCGAAAATAAAAATTAAATTCAATTTGTAGCTATTGGGCCGCAGTAAATAACGGTAATACCCAAAGAGCTACCCAATTATCGCACACGCTACAGCATCGCCAAAAGGCTAAGTTTCATAACTTCAGCGTGGCCACAAATTAAGGTAAATCAGTACATACGTTAAATTTATAGAGGAGTACAGCGTCAAAGTCAACGATTGTTTTTAAAAACTTTGACACTCCTTGGATAAGACCATAACGCACATCTCCTTCAAAATCAAGCACTATTGCCCATTAGCAACTACTTTTTTACGCATAAATTCCGCGCATTCTTGTGTCGTAAGCAACGCGGTCGATGGCCAGCATATAGGCTGCCGTTCGCGTATCGACATCGTGCTTGGTCGCATAGTGACAAAGCTCGTTAAAGCTCGCGACCATTTTGTCTTCCAGACGGGCATTAACTTCGGCCTCGGACCAGAAATAACCCATTCGGTCCTGGACCCATTCGAAATACGAAACTGTCACGCCGCCCGCATTGGCAAGAATGTCGGGAATAACGAATATGCCCTTATCATGCAGTATCCTATCCGCCTTTGGCGTAGTGGGGCCATTGGCCCCCTCGGCAAGGATCTTGCATTTAATACGGTCGGCGTTTTCCGAGGTTATCTGGTTCTCCGTTGCACACGGCGTGAGTACGTCGCATTCGATCTCCAGCAAATCTTTATTCGAAACCTGCTCAGCGCCCGGATACCCCTCAAGGGTACGATTTGCGTGCAAAAACGCCAGTACGTTCGGAATATCAAGTCCGTTAGGGTTGTGTATGCCGCCGCCGACATCCGAGATGGCAACAACCTTATATCCGTGCTCGTGCATCAACTGGGCACCGATCCCGCCCACGTTACCTGATCCCTGCACGACGACGCTGGTTTTATCGGGGGTCAAGTCATATCGCTTGATCGCTTCATTAATGCAAAAGAGCACGCCCCGTCCTGTGGCCTCGCGCCGCCCCAACGACCCGCCCAGGGCAACCGGCTTTCCCGTAACTACAGCCGTCACGGTATGCCGCGAGTGCATTGAGTACGTATCCATGATCCAGGCCATCGTCTGCTCGGTGGTATTCATGTCCGGTGCCGGCACGTCCTTGTCCGGACCAATAAAATCAAGCAGCTCGGCCGTGTATCGCCGTGTCATCCGCTCAAGCTCGCCCTGCGACATTTGGATGGGGTCGCATATTATGCCCCCCTTTGCTCCGCCAAACGGTACGTTCACCACGGCACATTTCCAGGTCATCCAGGCCGAAAGAGCCTTGACCTCGTCAAGATTCACGTCCGGTGCGTATCGTATGCCGCCTTTCGCGGGGCCACGGGCAAAGTTATGCTGGACACGAAAACCCTCAAAGACCTGTATATGTCCCGAGTCCATCCGGACGGGGATATAAACCTTGAGTTCGCGTGCCGGCACACGCATAACCGCATAAAGATCGTCTTCCAAGCCAAGAAGTTTCGCCGCCCGGTCAAAGCGTTCGCTCATCGCCTCAAACGGGTTCTTTTCGTCGCTCCCACGGAATCTCCGCATTTCGTCAGCCATCGGATTTGCCATCGTTAAATTTCTCCAAACTCTAATAATTTCTTAACAACTATACTAATATCCCAATAAATTTGTCTTATAAAAACCCGACCAACAACCAGCGTGATAATGGCATCCTACCAACCAGATTAAGTACCTTCGTCCGTCGCATCATTTGCTGCGGTTCGCAAAATTCTGGTTTATAAGGTGTGATCATTTTGGCAGGAAAATGCGAAAAAAAAGACGCGCACAATGCGAAAATCTTAACTTACCGTAAATGTAGAACGCAAATCATAGGGGTTGAAAAGTGTTCGCCGTCTCAGATCGAATAAATTAGCCGCATCTACATCCACAATGCTAGTATTTCAGTATTTTACTAATTCGATGAGCACCTCAACATCGCTTGGTTCACAGATCAGATTGCCCGTCACATTAGCCGTTTTTGCGGCTCTTATTCTGATTTTTTCGCCCAAGACATGTGACGCCCAGAGCGAAAAAAACACCGATGATGCGGTCGCGATATTCAATCAGGCACAGGAGATCCATGAAAAGGGTGATCTTCCCGGGGCAATATTGCTGTATGAAAAAGCTCTGAAGATAATACCGGAGTTTCCAGAGGCCGAGTATCAACGCGCCACCGCTTTGCTCGCGCTCGGCAAGCCCGATGACGCCGAAAAGGGATTCCGCCGTGCCGTGGCATTGCGGGCGGATTGGACACTGGCTCTTTCAAGTCTTGGTTCCGTGCTTGTCCAACAGGCGAAATACGGCGAAGCGGAACCGATTTTGACAAAGGCGATCGACCTCGACGGGCAAAACTTCCCCGCTTTTCTGGCAATGACCGAGCTACGGTTGAAGACGAACGCAACCCCTGCGGTTCTAAACAGTTTGCTCGCCAGGATCACTGATCTGTCAACAAAGGCGAGTCCACCGGCCTCCGTATGGGTGGCTCGCGCGGCGCTTCAACGTGCTCTCAACCGCGGGCCGCAAGCACGGTCCAGTATTGACAAAGCCCTGTCGATGGAACCAAAGAACAAATTCGCTCTGGAGCAATCCGCCGATATCGCACTCTTCGAGGGAGACACAGAAAGGGCCGCCGCCGATACCGGTCTGCTTGAAAACATCTCGCCAAAATCGGAGACCGCGCTGCTCATTCGAGCCAGGATACTTGCTCATGAGGGAAAAATTGACGAAGCGGTCAGCCTTTTGGATTCAAGCACCTCTCATTCGCCGGATGCCGTCGCACTTCGAACAAAGCTTATCGCGAGCGTCTCAAAGAACCCGGCCGAGATAGAAAAACAGCTTGAGGCCAATCCCAAAGATCCGCTTATACTCAGCAAGCTGTGTACCCTCTATCGAAAAGACGATCCGACCAGGGCCCTCGACTATTGCCGCCGGGCGGCTGAGGCGGAACCGGGAAACATGAATCACGCGATCGGGTTTGCTGCCGCGCTTGTGCAGGCCAAACAATTCGATCAGGCTGCCGTTATTCTGCGAAAAATTGTCGAAATTGTTCCCGAAAACTGGACCGCTCATGCTAACCTAGCAACAGCACTCTTCCAATTGAAACGCTATCCGGAGGCGAAGGCCGAATTCGAATGGCTGACGGTCAAACAGCCAAAGTCGCCGGCGCCATATTATTTTCTGGCTATTGCCCACGATCAACTTGGCGAATACATGGATGCCATGGCGAATTACCAGCAATATCTGCGAATTGCCGATCCGGTCCTGAACAAGCTCGATATTGAAAAAATAAACCTCCGTCTTCCCTCGCTTCAGCGGGATATCAAGGAAGGCAAAGGCAAGAAGAACGAAAAGTGAAAAGTGAAAAACTAAAAGTGAAGCGAAGAATATGTACCCGATCGGTCGTTCATCTCATTGCGGTCGTTTTCTTTTCACTTTTCACTTTTCACTTTTCACTTTTCACTGCATCTGCTCAGGACGATCCGCCGGACCAGGCTCCGCCGCCATTGCGAACCGTATCAAAAGAAGAAAAGACCCAGTTAAACGATGTCGCGGACGTCAAAAATCGCACAAAACTCTCGCTCGATCTGATGAGCGGCCGGCTTTCTGCGGCTGAACGCCTCGGTAAGTCAACAGACTTTGACGCCATGTACAGAGAACTCGGCGGTTTTCATGGACTCCTTGATTATACGCTTGAGTTTCTTGGAAAGCAGGATTCGAGAAACGGAAAGATCCTCGATAATTACAAACGCCTCGAGATCGGACTTCGCACATTCGAACCCCGGCTGGAGACGATCCGGCGCGACCTGCCGCTGCGGTACGAAGATTATGTGCGCAAGCTGATCATTTACGTTCGCGATTCCCGGTCCAGAGCGGTCGAGCCGATGTTCGGTGATTCGGTAGTACCTACACGCAAACCCCATTAGTTTTTGATGATATGAAGATCTGTTTTTTTCTGATTTGTCTCATCGCCCTGGCAGCATTTTCCCATCTGCCGGCTCTCGCCCAAACCCGTGATTTTCTTACCGACGACGAGATCGAACTCGTCCGCGACGCCCAGCAGATCGACCAGCGTATGGAAGTTTTGACCCATGCAGCCGACCGGCGATTTGGCGTACTCAGGGTCAATGTCGGCGGCTCGGCAAAACCTGAGGTAAAGGCCTGGGGCTCCCTGCCCGATGGCACGCGGATGCAGCTCCTTGTCGATATCAAACGGATTCTCCAAAAGGCGATCGACGACATTGATAATCTCTCGCAGCGGCCAGATTCAATGGTCGTTCAACCCGACGAAAAAAAGGACAAAAAAAGCCGCAAGGTTTTGCCGAGCTTTTTCCCAAGGCCGTCCGCACGCTGGCCGCCGCCGCCGATCGCTATAAACCGGCCCTAAAATCGCTGCTGGATCAGACGAAGGACTCAATGGAAAAAGGCCCGATCCTCGATTCCCTCGAAATGTGCGACGAAATCTCTGCCGCCGCGACAAAGGTTCCCGCCGAGGTCAAAAAGGAAAAGCACTAGACACATGGCATTTCGCTGATCATCCATATCGGTTCTATCGCCGCTACAACCGGATTAAGATCGATCGAACCCCTGCATTTGAATACATCCATGTTAACTCCAACAGGTTCATGATCCTCGACCTCCACAAAGGAGCCCCGATAACAGGGGCTGATACCGAAACTCGTCTGGCGTAAGGGCGAAAAAAATCGTGGTCAAGGTACACCCACAATCGCCAACTTTGCCCTGCCATTTGCGATTCACGATTCCCAGTTTCGATCAGAATTGACAAGCGCCCCACGTAAAAATGAGCCTTTCGATTGATTTCCTAATCGACCAAGAATAGCTTATTCGAATTTCCTGGCGTCGGACGGCCGGTTAAAGACTCGATAAAGCGTCGCTAAACGTTGTCGTGTTTCTGACAGTGCCTGACTCGGTGAAGCGGCCTTTGTCTCCTGCACCGAAAGTGCACCTCGCAGCAGCGTTTCAGCTTCGGCGAACTGCCGCCTGACTGTCAGACATTCGCCGAGCGCACTTTCGATTTCCGCTCTTAAAGCATTTCCGGGCGGCAGAGTTTTCGCGGCGGAGCTTTGTGCTTCACGTAGATTTCGTTCCGCCTCGGCTAATTTTCCGGCACGTGTGAGAGCCAGTCCGAGAATGACCTTCGACTGAAGCACAAATGCGTTTTCAGGTGGCAGCGACTTGGAAAACATCTCGACCGATTCACGCAATTCCTGGGCCGCCTCGTCAAAATTGCGTCGCTGAATATGTATCTTTCCTGATAGCTGTCTGATGTATGCGATGCTCGTATTAGAATCACCCAAAACTTCGCGATAGACTGTTTCCGCCGTTTTTAAATGTATTTCCGCCTCGTCGAAATTCCCTTTTTTTATGAGTAAATTGCTCAGATATGTGGCCGCCTGGGCGATAAAAATACGATATTTGGGTTCAACAGAATCGGCCTGCACCAGGGTTTGGCGAAAAAATCTCTCGGCCTCAGCGGTGTTTCCCAAAAAGTCGTTCGCGAGACCGATCTGGGTGAGTGTCGCCAGATAATAACCATGCTGCTCGCCTAGAGAGCGTTTTATCACCTCAGATGCCTCTTGTGCCGCCGCCAGAGACCGAGCGGCGTCACCCTTTAGCATCAAGTTTGACGAATAACCAAAGAGCGCGTAGCCAAGATCTTCATTGCCGTCCGCGCGGATCTTTCTTTCAAGCTCCACGGCACGCTCAGATATAATTTCGCCTTCGGCAAATTTGTTTTGATACGCGAGCGCGACCCCTAACCAAGCCAAGCTTGCGGCTGTTGTGGGATGCTTGGAGCCGTTCGCTGTCTCGCTTACCGCGACTGCGGCACGCAATTCCTTTTCGGCCGGCTGATACAGCGAGAGACTAATATATGTTTTCCCAAGCGTCAGCAAAACTTGAGCCAATGCTTCCGGATCGTCCGCCAGCTCCGTCTTTGCCCGCATTGCCGCGTCCGCCAGAAC
>JAYVDQ010000570.1:0-5011 GCA_043749325.1 Chloracidobacterium sp.
AGCATGTCCATCACGCTCGTAAATGCGGAGTAGGAACTTAAAGGGAACCAATCACGCAAAGGTTCGAGCACACCGTCGAGCTGATCTTTGAGATCGTGCGTCATCCCGGCCAGCGTGTATCGCTGAGCGATGCGGTCTTTGTCGGACACATCTTCGTCGCGGCCGGTGAATGACACGGGCTGGAATGCGATCGTCTGCACCTTGTCGATGTTCTCGGCGGCGAATTTGACGATGCTGCCGATGCCTTCGTTGTTCCACGAATTGACGATGGTCGTGACCAGCGTCACCTTGATGCCGACCGAAGCGAGATTTTCGATCGCCTTGAGCTTTACGTCAAAGAGATTGCCGACGCCACGATGCTTGTTGTCTTCGTCATTGGTACCGTCGAACTGTAGATAAACGCCATGCTGCCCGGCGGCTTTCGCGGCTTTGCAAAACTCGATTTCCTCCGCATATCGAATGCCGTTAGTCGCCGCTAAAATGCGGTAGAACCCGATCTTTTTGGCATAAGCCACAGATTCTAAAAAGTGCGGTGCGATGGTCGGTTCGCCGCCCGAGAAAAGAATAATGATCTGGCGTCGGGGTTTGAACGAGATGGCCCGGTCGAGGATTTCTTTGGTATCTTCAAACGTCGGCTCATGCACATAACCGACCTGATTTGCATCCATAAAACACGGATTGCACATCATGTTGCAGCGGTTTGTCAGATCGACGGTTAGGACTGCCCCTCGGCCAAATTTGATGTCCGAAGTCCCGTGATGATGAACGTGCTTGTCCTCAGCCGCCTTAAAATCGCGGCCGTAAAAGAGCGACTCTATCCGTTCCAGAAACGCCGGGTCGGTCGCCATAACATCGACAAATTCACCGTGCGTCGGGCACGTCTTTTTCATCATGACCTGGCCGTTTTCCTCGACGATCTGGGCCTTGATCTCGCCCGGATGCGAGTTCATCAGGATCTCGAGCGGAATAGATTTGTTAATTACGCCTTCGCGAACGGATTTGACGCAGGCCGGGCAGAGCGAATCGGTCTCACGCGGGAAACCAAGCGGCGGGGCGGTACGCTCATACGATTTGAGCAGCGGTTCGGCCGCCCATTTCGGCGTGATCGCCTCGCTCTCAGGCAAAGCCTTGTTCACCGCCTGAAACGCCTTCCAGCCAAGATCGGCTATCGCCGAGACCGCCTTCGACCCTTTCCGCCCTTTTCCTTTGCCTTCACCGCGTCTGAAATTGTCGCTAAACATATAATCCCCTCTAGAAGCAGGCACACCAATCTCGTCGAGATTTTAGCAAATTATAGAACAGAGAACTAGGCTTGCAAGTATTTAATCTGGGAACCATTCGAGATACAAGCTAATGGGCCTGATCTAAAACGATCAAAATGCTTCGAGATACTTCACTCCCGAACCGGTATTAAAGATCACAACGGACTCGCCTTCGTGGACGAGGTTTTGGTCGATCAATTTGCGAAGAGCGGGCAGGCAGGCGGCGCCTTCGGGGGCCGCAAAGATGCCGGTGGCGGCACCGATCTCGCTGACGGCGGCGACGAGTTCGGCGTCGGTGACCGAGACGGCGGTTCCGTTTGAGGCACGGATCGCGTCAAGGATAAGAAAATCACCGATCGCCTTTGGCACGCGAAGGCCGGATGCGACTGTAGATGCGTTTTCGAATTCGTCAGCGAATCGCTCACCGGCTTCGAACGCACGAACTATGGGCGCGCACGTTTCGGACTGGACGCTGACCATTCGCGGCCGCTTGCTGCCGATCCAGCCCATCTGCTCCATCTCGTCAAAGGCTTTCCACATTCCGATCAGCCCGGTTCCGCCGCCGGTTGGGTAGAGGATGACATCGGGCAGCGTCCAATCAAATTGTTCAGCTAACTCATAGCCCATCGTCTTTTTGCCCTCGACGCGGTACGGTTCCTTGAGCGTTGAGACGTCGAACCAACCCTCGGCTTCTTTGCGTTCGGCAATTATCTTGCCGCAATCGGTGATCAGGCCATCGATTAGCGTGACGTTTGCCCCGGTCTGCTCGCACTCGACAATATTGGCTCGCGGCGTGTCGGAGGGCATGAAGATGAATGCTTCCATCCCGGCTTTCGCGGCATATGCGGCCAATGCACCCGCCGCGTTTCCGGCGGACGGCACGGCAAGCTTACGCACGCCAAGCTCATTGGCCATCGAGATCGCGGCCGTCATCCCGCGTGCCTTAAAACTTTGAGTCGGGTTTTGGCCCTCGTCCTTGATAAAAAGGTTGAGTTTTACGGGCAAAGCCGCCGCTAATTTGTCGGTTTTGAAAAGCGGTGTCCAGCCTTCGCCTAAGCTTACGATATTGTCAGTATCCGCGACGGGCAGCACCTCGCGGTAACGCCAGAGCGAAGATTCGCGGGTCTTCAGAGCATCTTTTGTTAGTGTCTCAGCCGCTTTATTGAGATCGTAACGGACGAGCAGCGGCTTGCCGCAAGTAATACAAAGATTTTGAACCACACCGGCCTCGTGACGGAGACCGCACAGAGCACATTCGAGATGAGTAACGTTCATAAAAAGCAGTTTAGCCACGAATTACAGGAATTGCACGAATCGGCGACCCTAATTCGTGACATTCGTGTAATTCGTGGCAAATTTATCGGGAAAGCATAGGCTTCAACGCCTTATAGACGTTGTCGGTCATTATTTTTTCGCCTTCGACGTTTGGATGAATGCCGTCGGCCTGGTTGAGTTCCTTTTTCGTCGCGACATTCTCCAGCAAAAACGACAGAAATTCGACTTTATATTCGCTCGCGAGATCCGGAAACGCCATCATAAAATCGCGTTGATATTCGGCACCCCTAGTCGGCGGAGCGAGCATGCCGCAGAGCAGGATCTTCAGATTCCTTGCCTTTGCTTTGCGGATTATCTGAGCGAGATTTTCCTTCATTTTGGCTACCGGGACCCCGCGAAGCAGGTCGTTCGCTCCAAGCTCGAGGATCAGTATTTTAGCGTTGTCCTGCTGCAATACCCAGTCGGACCGTTCCAGGCCGCCAAGGCTCGTGTCGCCGGACTGGCCTGCATTTACGACCTCATAGTCATAGCCGTCCGCCTTTAATTTTTCCTGCAAAAGATAGGGATAGGACTCCTTTTCCGCAAGGCCGAAACCGGCGGTCAGGCTGTCGCCGAAAGCAATGATCTTCGGTCTGTTTGACGTGACGGGGGGCGTTGCGAGCGGTTTATTCACCGCTGCTCCGCTATCGCCGGACCGACCGCATGACGCGAGTCCGAGGGAAAGAAATATGAAACTTATAACTACTGTTTTTCGAATAAGATAACGCATAAATTGACACGTTATTGTACGCTAAAACAATCGCGAAAGATGCAAAAGGCTCGGATCGACCGAGCAAAAAGTAGCAAAGGGCTATGATCGAATTAAGAAATGTAACCAAAACCGTCCGTTCGGGAACAGAAGATCTGACGATCCTTAACGACGTTTCCATTGATATACCCGATGGCCAGTTTGTCGCCGTAACAGGTGCGTCGGGCAGCGGCAAATCTACTCTGCTCGGGTTGATCGCCGGGCTCGATGCTCCGAGTTCGGGCCGGATCATCATCGACGCTGACGAGATCACCAGCCTTGGCGAAGATGCCCTCGCACGGATCAGGAGCGAAAAGATCGGCTTCATTTTTCAATCGTTTCATCTGATCCCAAGTCTCACGGCCTACGAAAATATATTGATCCCGATGGAGATACTCGGACGGCGAGACGTAGCGGCGAGAGCATCCGCCCTGCTCGATCAGGTTGACCTGACGAATCGCGGCCACCATTACCCGGCCGAGCTTTCGGGGGGCGAGCAGCAACGCGTCGCGATAGCCCGTGCTTTTGCAAATTCGCCAAAGATACTGCTCGCCGACGAGCCCACCGGGAATCTCGACACTAAAAATGGGCAGCATATATTCGACCTGATGAAGGATCTGCATCGGAAAAATAATGTGACGTTAGTTTTGGTTACTCATGACGCGGCACTTGCCGGTCAGTCCCAACGGCAGATCGTTCTGACCGACGGCCGCGTCTCAACAGACGATTTGAACCGCAGAGACGCTGAGACGCAGAGGTAAAGCAATAAATGGTGTCCAAAGATCAACGGTCTTGTTTTCTCCGCGTTTTCGGGGCTCCGCGGTAAAATCCAATGAAATTTATCTTCAACCTAACCCGACGCGAGATCCGCTCTTCATGGCGGCGGCTCCTCTTTTTCTTTCTCTGCATTGCTTTGGGCGTCGGGTCGGTGGTTGCTTTGCGGTCGCTGATACAGAATCTTACAAAGGTTGTCGGCAACGACGCTCGGGCGCTGATGACCGCCGATATCGAGGTCACATCGACCAACGATTTTTCGCCTACGGACATTGGAAAGATCGAGGAGACAATCTCCCGCTTTCCCATAGTGGAGGCCCGAAACGAGACGATATCGACCGCGTCGATGGCACGGCCGTCTGACCCTGCAAATGAAACGCTCGAATTCGTCGAGCTCAAGGGCATCGAGCCGCCATTCCCCCTGGTTGGTACCTTTACGCTTTCGAGCGGCGAGCCGTTCGCTTTCAGGCTGCTCGACAATCACGGCGCTCTCATCGCCAAGGTGTTGGTCGAAGAGCTGAAAGTGAAGATCGGCGACAAGCTTCGCATCGGCGAGACCGAATTCCAAATACGCGGGACGTTTGACGAAGAGCCCGGTGGGTCGAGCGGCTTCCGGTTGGGGCCGCGAGTCTTTGTCGAGAAAAAGGCCTTTGACGAAGCGGGAATTACTAGAAATACAAGCCGCGTTCGGCGGCGGATCCTCTACCGCACATCGGAAAATCCTACCGAATTGGTAAAGCAGCTTCGCGAAACCCTTAAAGGCACGACGATCCAGGTCAACTCGTATCGCGAGCAGCAGGACAATTTGAACGAGCAATTCGTGCGGACCGAAAACTATCTTTCGCTGACCGGCCTTTTGATACTCGTACTGGGCGGCGTCGGCGTCTGGAATGTGGCCCGGGCATTCGTCGAA
>JAYVDQ010000571.1:0-2431 GCA_043749325.1 Chloracidobacterium sp.
ATCAGCAAGGGCACGTACTCATCTTTTCCAAACAATCAACAAGCGTCCTTATTAATTGCATAGCGTTTGACTGTCAAATATACAAGCAAGGGCGTAACATTCAACGTCCCGCTTACACCCTTGCTTACGCGCGGGCTTCTGCAATCGCGTTATTTCAAATGCTTCCGCAAGAACGACACGATCTTATATGCGTCATAATATACCCACGGTTTTTCGCCGAGCGTGTAGTGCCCGCATGGAATGACGGCTTTGCTGTGTTTGATTTTGTAGCGGCGGAGGGCATTGATCGTGTCGCGTGACAGATCGACTGGAAAACTCAGGTCGTAGAGCGTATAGATATAACGCTGCGGCCGCGGCGGCAGACTCGCGAGCCGCTCCATATAGGCCATCGGCGAGATCGGCAGCCAGTATTCGCGAAGCTCCTCGAGCGTTACATTGTCGCCGATGCTCTCCTTCACGTGATAGGTCGAGAGGCCGTGCCAGACCACGTCCGCCGGGTAGCCGGAGACATGATTAAAGACGGCCGCGTCGATGTGCATATCGTGTGTAAACGCAAAAAAGCCAACACACGAGCCGATGCTCGTGCCCACGATGCCTATTTTTTCATAGCCCTGCTGTTTCAACCATCGAACAGCGGAACGCGTATCGACGACCGACTGCCGAAGCGACTGGAGTGTCAGGCCGACGTTTGGCGCAACCAGATAATCGGCTCGTTCGAGCTCGGGCGGCATCCGCTCTTCGTGATACGGCAGCGTAAGTCTTAAGGCGGAAAAGCCGATGCGGTTAAAGATCTTACACAGGTTAAAATACGTTCCGGCTTTGGCGTTCCAATGCGGCAGCACGAGTACGGCCGCCTTTTTGTCGCCCGCGTGCGGGAAATACCTAGCGTAAGCGGTATTGTTTACTTTCGAGGGTGTCTCGATACCGCTCGTCCAAGTCAGGTTGACACCGTCGAGCCGAAAGTCAGCGATCTCGGGCGAAAAGAAAAATTCATTGCTGTTTGCTACCGTATTTTTAGAATAGTCACTAAAAAGCCTTCGCGGATCGGAACCATTTGCATCATCCGTTATGTACTCCGTGCCCCATTCGAACGGACGGACGACGCGGTTATCCTCGCGCATCGCGAAATGCCGTTCACGGTTGTGCATGTAACGCTTGAGCATAAATCGAAAAAATCAGAATCCCGGTTCTACGCCGCCCGACTACCTTTTACGCAAGAAGGCCTTGGCTTCATTCAACTCGGGCCTCCCAGGATCAGTGTGATCGCATATGGCTACAAGTTTTGAGTAAAAACTTCTCGCTTTCTTCGCGTTCTTCATCATTTTAGCTGCCCGGGCGGCTCCCAAAAGGCTTCCGAAGCGATTGGGTGAAGCGACCAGCGCTACCTCAAATTCTTTTAGAGCCAGATCAGGCTCTCCTAACTCAAGAAGCAAATCGCCAAGCATTTCACGCGCAGGCACAATTGGTCCCGGTGTTACAGGATGCTTTTCTGTCGTGTCCTCCAGATCGGCTGCCGACCGCATTAGGCTGAGCGCCTCTTCCTTCTTGCGCTCCGCATGGGCCACCCACGCAGATGCTGCCAGCCGCTGTATCTCAACCTGGGAGCGCTGTTTCGCGTCAGACAGCGTATTTTCGAGCGACGTTAGCTTCTCTATATCTCGCCGAGCTGAAGACACATCGCCGCTTCGCGCCGCGCCAACTGCGCGCGCAAAATAGATCACGGCTTCGGCCCAGGGAATACGATTCCATGGGAAATCACTCCGATAAAGTT
Organism: Chloracidobacterium sp.; assembly: GCA_043749325.1. Lineage (GTDB taxonomy): Bacteria > Acidobacteriota > Blastocatellia > Pyrinomonadales > Pyrinomonadaceae > OLB17. The sequence goes on from JAYVDQ010000571.1 coordinate 1,772, forward strand.
TCAAAGATGCGGCCTCCGACCATTGCCTTCTTTCGATTGCATACCTTGCGGGAATCGCTGCAAACGCGTATCCAACTTTGAAATTCTCAGTGTTTGTTTTGCGGATTTGATATAGCTCACGTAGCAGCTCTTTTGCCTGCTTGTCCTGCGCCCCTTGCAAGTAGGCGTACATCAGGTAGTCCATCGCATGAAGCTGCTCATCCCATGCGCCGTCCATCTTCGTCTCGGCAGCGAACTTCTTTGCGGCGGCCTCCGATGCCATATTCGACTGGATGGATTCCTGCCAAAGGCCTAGTCTAGTAAAAATATGCGAAGGCATGTGCAGCGCGTGAGGGACTGACGGAGCGACCTTGGCATAGCTGCGCGCCGCATTGAGAGCCAGGGGCGCGAGTTGTGGAACGTCGTACGCGTGAATGAGGTAATGGATGGCTCCGGGATGTTCCGGCGCTGCGTACAGAACCTTATTGAGAATATCAGCAGCCTTCTTCTCCCTGATGTATGTCCTGTCGGGCGGAAGTGTCAGACCCGATGAGATCAATGCAAGCGAGTAGAAAACGCCCGCCTCCATATCTTGCGGATACTTGCTGTGAAGTTGCTCCATGGCCTTCTCGTAAGCAAGTACACGAGTCAGGTGGTCGATCTTTGCATGATCTTCATAGA
>JAYVDQ010000572.1:0-2191 GCA_043749325.1 Chloracidobacterium sp.
ATTCGTATTGGTATTCGCCGGTTTTTCTTTTTGCAGCAACCAGAACAGTCCGGCTCCACACGCCAAAACAAACAGGGTTCCGAGGATCGTCAGCACGACAGTTTTTGCGGGATTGCCCTGCGGCGGCGGCGGATAATATGCGGCCGCCGTTCGCGGCTTGACGTGCTGCTCCGGAGCCGGAGTCGTCGGTATCACGATCCGCTCCGGCTGGGGCTGGTCTTCAAAAGAGCCGCCATCAGCACCCAATGGTTTGCGGCGGATAACCGTGGCTTCGCCAAGGTCGTCATCAGGCTCCTCAAGGTTTTCGCTTGGAAGCGCGGAAAAGTTCGGACGCTCATCGTCAACGAGCGGCGAGCCGTCCTTTGTACAAAATCGAATAATTTCTTCGTCGTAACGCTCGTCGCAGATCGGGCAATGTTTCATAGTTTTGGAGCATCGGTTTGGGAGATCAAAAAATATTACTTTCGGATTCTACCACTTATCAAACTGATTGCCCACCGGATATTAAGGGACAAAGTTGTAGTTGATTACTCCTGAAACTTTTACCGGAGCGCCTCCACGCATTGTCGGGCTGAATCTCGCGGAACGCGCCGCCTGCGCAGCACTCCGAAGCAGCGGATGGCCGCTGACGGCGTTTGCCGAAACTACGTGGCCATCCTCGTCAATCAGCACCTGAACCGAAACGGTTCCAGAGGCATGGACAGCACGGGCGGCTGGTGGATACGGCGGTTGAGGCAGATCGATCGCTTTTCCGTTGAGAACGCCACCTGGAACATTTCTTGTGATGACAGGGGGCGATGGCTGCGGTGTAATGTCTTTATTTACAGCAACATTACCCGAAACGATTTTTGGCGTGCCGTACGCGGTTACCGGAGGCGGCGTGGAGATGGTATTCTTCGCAAAATTGCCGTTTGCGGCGTGATTTCCTGGCGCAATGCTTTGCGGTTCGGGGCTTCTTAAAACAGAGCGGCTTTCTTGCAGTGTATAAAGCAGCCCGACCAACCCGAGGCCGATGACGACCACCAGCCCGGCCGCGACCTGTCCTATACTAAAGACACAACCCATTCGGCTGGCGGGTTCCATAGCCGACATCTGAAACCGCATTGGCGGCGGTGCAATTCGGTCCGAATCCGAAACTATCGTTTCGTCGGTCGAAATATCGGCAGCCTCATTCGCTTTAGGCCTATAGATAGCGGTTGGCTTATTTGTCAGACTAGGTGTCGGCGGGCCGTGCAACAACGTTCCGTCTTGAAGACAGTATGTCAAGTCGTCGCTAAAGCTGTTCCCGCAGGTTGAACAAGTCTTCATAAATATGACGGCTCCGATGTCGTAGGTATAAAAAAATTTCTTAGTGAGAATATTATCACGATTTTTCTCAACTAAAACACTTTCGACGAAGAGTGATCAGTGGGGTTTTAGAATTCGACGCGCAGACCGAAGATCGGGAAGCCACCCTTTGCCTGAAATAAGATCTGGCCTCGGCTGTAACCCAAGCTCGTTTTGCCGTTACATTCGCCAAAATGTATCCTATTCGTTATGGAAAACCGTGAGAAATACAAGATCGGGCTCGTCCAAATGTCGATGAGCGCGAGTCTAGACGCAAATCTCAAAAGGGCCGTGGAGTTTGTCCGCGAAGCCGCCGGGATGGGAGCAAAGATCGTCTGTCTGCCGGAAATGTTCCGCTCGCGGTATTTTTGCCAGTTGGAGGACCATGACAATTTCGACCTCGCCGAGCCGATTCCCGGGCCGTCCACGAGCGCATTGGCAAAGGTCGCGGACGAATTCGGCGTCACAGTGATCGCTCCGATTTTTGAGGAGCGGGCTCTCGGCCTCTATCACAACAGCCTCGTCATCGTTAAGCCCGGCGAAGAAGTTGCGGGCGTTTACCGCAAGATGCATATCCCCGACGACCCGGCATATTACGAAAAATTTTACTTCGCACCGGGCGACCTCGGTTTTAAGGCGTTTGACACCGAGGTCGGCCGGATCGGCACGCTGATCTGCTGGGACCAATGGTACCCCGAGGGAGCCAGGCTGACGGCCCTGCGCGGTGCCGAAGTGCTTTTTTATCCGACCGCCATCGGCTGGCATCCGATCCGGAACAATTTCAGGAACCACTTCTACCACCAGAACCGGCTCCACCACGGGAATCGGTTCTACCTCTACCACTGGAACAGGCGCTATCTCAGCA
>JAYVDQ010000573.1:0-2258 GCA_043749325.1 Chloracidobacterium sp.
ATCGCTTCGAGCGAAACAACCAGCGTCAGAAATGTATATGGAAAAGGGTCAAACTGATAGATCGGGAACACGGAGTTAATTAGTATCCACCCCCCGAACCACGCCACGTGGACCCAGACGAAGACCATGCTTCCGCAAAATGCGGCAATAGCCTCGGAAATTTTTTCGCCAACCGTCCGGTTTTGCTTTTGGGCCTTTTCGATCTCGATGATCTTGTTGACGTTCTTATCCGTTTCGGTAGCCAGAGCCTTGCCGTCGCCTTGATTGGCGGTCTTTTTGGTCGGCCGTTTTTTTGCTGTCATTGTTTCACGTGAGTCTATAGTCGCCGGTGCAACATACAAAATATCCGTGAACGGCATACGCTCGTTCACGGTGTAAGAAGAGGAATCATTCTCAGTCAGTCAGCTATTTCGCGGCCTTTGCGGGTTGCTTCGTGCCACTCTTTTTAGCCGGGGCGGATTTAGCCGTGGCTGGTTTCGCTTTGGATTTTGAAGCCGTTGCGGCCTTTTTGGCCGAGGCTGAACTGCTGCCTGTCTCAGCTTTTGGCTTCGCCTTGCCGGTTTTAGCCTCTCCTACCGTAGCCTTTACAGCAGAACCGGCAGCACCCACAACGGCGCCTGTTGCTGCTCCTGAAAGGACTTCGCTGACGACCTCTTTCGTTTTGTCGTAAATAGTTTTCAATGTTCCCTTTGTCGATTTTTTTGCAGCCATTGGTTTCTCCTTATAATTTCGTCTTTTTATAATTTTTCTTTTCGGCTTCCATTTAGCCTTTAATGCTTCGGCATCGGGGAAATGTTAGCAACCTTGTAGATGGGCTGTATGTCATCTTCCAAACACAGCGAAAAGGTTGAGTTGAACTACGAAAAGGGCCCCGCAGTGAGCGAAGCCCTTTTTATCAAATTGACCGCGGTTTACGGGCGCGAGCCGAAGCGTTTGACCTGGGCCGGGATCATGATCACGGCAAGATCCAGATCACTGGTTTCGCGGCCCGGGAATACCTGGATGACGCGCGGGCTGAAGCCTGGCTTGGTTTTTTCCGGCAGCGTTTTTTCGTCGATCAAAATTACGTGTTCGCCAGGCGCGAGGTCGCCAATGACGAAATAGCCATCGGCGTCAGTTAGCGTGTCGCGGCCGCTGCCGGTTACGATGCGGATATCCGCGAGCGGCTGTTCGCCTTCGTCGAGCTTGCCGTTGCCGTTGAGGTCGAGCCAGACACGGCCCGAGATTCGACCGGTTCGCACCAGGCGAAAATCGATCGTCGAATCGCGGCCCGACGGTAATGCGGATTCCTTTGTGGCGTTGTCCAGGAGCGTGAGATCCGCCCGTACCGAGAGCAGGTCGAGATTGACTTTGTGATTGCCGGCATTGATCGAATCGAAGCGGAACAATCCGTTAGCGTCCGAGACAACATAACGATTGCCGTCAACCCGTACCTTTACATCCGCCTGCGGCTGGTCAACGCCCGGGTCGAATCGTCCGTTCAGGTTGATATCCTGATAAACGCGGCCCGATACTTTGGCAAACGAATTGATGTCCGACGCGGATGCGTTCAGAAATGCGGCCGCCTCGCTCTTGCGGAAAAGCGTGCCGCGAACGGAAACCAAAAGGGTTGGTCCCCCGTTGGTCTGAATATAGCTCACCTGCAGCGAAGTCTGGCGTGGCAGCACCAACGAGGCGGTGAGCCGCTCAAAGCTATTGAATTTGGAGCTTGGGTTATAGTTATAACCGCCTCCGGCGCTAAAGCTCAATCGTTGGTGAAACAGATTGGAGGTGCGCCAGTCAAACTGGCCATTGAACGACCGTTTACTGCCGACACCCTGGCTCAGCTCGAAAGAATTCGAATCGTTGATCTTAAAGCTCATCCCTACCTGCGAGTTTATGGACGCCGGGCCGATTGATTTGATACGCATCGCATTAACGAAAATACGCCAACGGGAAAAATCCTTCGACGCGTTAAATAAGGTAAACGCTCCGTCCTTAACCTGCGTCGAACTGCTTTGCGTGTGCGAAAAATAAAATTTCGGGGCCGCTCCGCCCGGCGTGATGCTGACCGCGCCGTTGATAGAGCGGTCTTCCTGCGTGACCGTACCGGGCCGATTAGACGTGCTGGCGTTAAAGCTTGTCGAGAGCCACTTCACCGGCGACCAAGTTACGCCCGCAGCTTTCAGATCGATCGGGTCGCGAAGGCCGTGCTGCGGACTCAGGAAATTTTGGCCGATATGGACATACCGTGCCTGCACGGCCAGATCGTCCGTCAA
>JAYVDQ010000574.1:0-3928 GCA_043749325.1 Chloracidobacterium sp.
CACCGGTATCTGCGTCCCCTGCGGAGTGTCAACCGTGACGTTTTTTAAAGCGTCCAGGCTGTTTCGAGCCTCATCTGCGAAACGTACTACGACATCAAATCGTCGCTGCCCCTCGACGGCCTCGGAAACCTTCTTTCCGTTCAAGGCCGTCTCGAGAGTCTCTGTAATTCCTCCGGCCGTCAGGCCGTATTGGGCCGCCTTCGACCGGTCAACATTGAAACGAATCTGGGGAATTAAGACCTGCTTTTCGATCAAGACATCGGTCGCTCCTTCCACGCCCGACATTACGTTGCGGATCTCTTCTGCCTTCGACCTAAGGATCTGAAGGTCGTCCCCGAAAAGCTTGACGGCGATCTGCGCTGTGACCCCTGACTGTAAATGGTCGATTCGATGAGAAATCGGCTGCCCCACATTCACGCTGACTCCGGGTATTTCGGCGAGCTTTGTCCGAATGTCAGTCATCACATCTTCCCGCGAGCGGGCAGATGAGTCTTTCTTGAGATCGACGTCGATCTCGGTGTAGTGCACGCCCTCGGCATGTTCATCCATTTCGGCCCGTCCGGTCCGCCGTCCGGTAGAAATGACTTCCGGGACCTGGAGAAGAAGCTTTTCCGCGACTTGTCCGATCCGGTTCGATTCGGAGAGAGACGTTCCGGGCTGGGCCTGGATGTTGATAGTCAGTGTCCCTTCGTTAAAAGCTGGGAGAAACGACGAGCCGAGAAAGGGCAATGTCGCGGCTGCTAAGACGAAAGCGAGCGACGCTCCTCCAATTACGAGCCAGGGATGGTGCAAAGTTCGATGGAGCAGCTTTTCATCCCATTTCTTTAGAAAGCGAACGACAAAGCCGTCCTTCTCCTCCTGCATAGCCTTCATCTTGGGCAGAAGGTAATATGCGAGAACCGGCGTTACGGTAATGCTCACCACAAGCGAAGCCACGAGCGAAGTTATGTATGCGAGACCGAGCGGAGCGAGAAGCTTGCCCTCAACGCCGGTCAGCATGAATAGGGGAATAAAAACCAGGGCGACAATGAACGTCGCAAACACTATGCTTGAGCGGATCTCAAGCGATGCCTCGAACACCACCGTAATGTCAGAACGGGGTTTTTCTAACTGGCGATTTTCTCTGAGTCTGCGAAAAACGTTCTCGACTCCGACGATCGCATCATCGACAAGTTCGCCGATCGCTACCGCGAGACCGCCAAGCGTCATCGTGTTGATTGTCACGCCGAACAGGTAGAAGATCAGAAACGTGATGACAAACGACAGCGGTATCGCCGTTAAGGTGATAAACGTCGTCCGGAAATTTAATAGAAATAGGAAAAGGACAATTACGACTAGGATCGACCCGTCCCGAAGGGCTTCAACGACATTGGAAATAGACGTCGAGATAAAGTTTGCCTGCCGAAAGAGGTTTGCGTTTATCTCTACATCTTCCGGCAGTGATGCTTGTAATTCCTTGAGAGCGACATCTACTTTCTGCGTCAGTTCAAGCGTCGATGTGCCGGGCTGCTTTTGGATCGACATGATGACGGCCGGCTTGCCATTTGCCCCTGCCTCACCGCGTTTAATGCGGGCTCCAAACTCCACATTCGCGACATCGCCAACCTTAACGGCCGTATTGTTGCGATATACGACTACCGTTTGCTTTAGCTCATCAACCGAGTAAAAGCGGCCCAGATTTCGTACAAGGTATTCCTGTGATTGGGCATCTACAAAGCCCCCGGTCGAATTGGAATTCGACTTCTCCAAAGCTTTCGAGACGTCGTCAATCGTTACCCCGAATTGCTTTAACTTTTCCGGTGTTACAAGGACCTGATACTGCTTTACACCACCGCCGATGTTGATCACTTGCGCAATGCCACCGATCGTCAGGAGTCTGGGCCGGATGGTCCAATCCGCCAAGGTCCTCACATCGAGAGGGTCTGTCTTACCGCTCTTAGAACTCACCGACACAAGCATGATCTCGCCCATGATCGAGGAGATCGGAGCGAGACTCGGCAAAACATCGGGCGGCAGCTGTTCTTTGGCCTGAGCGAGCTTTTCGGCCACCAACTGGCGGTTACGGTAGATATCCGTCCCCCAGTCAAACTCTACGTAGATGATCGAAAGCCCGATGCCGCTCTGTGAACGAACACGCGATACTCCGGGAACCCCGTTCATCGCCGTTTCGATCGGAAACGACACAAGCGTCTCGACCTCCTCCGGGGCAAGACCGTTAGCTTCGGTCATGATAGTGACCGTAGGCTTATTGAGATCGGGCAGGACGTCAACCGGCAGATTGAGCGCGACATAGGCTCCCCAAACAAGCAGGAGAGCGGCCACGGCAACAACTATCAGCCGATTCTGAAGAGCCCATTTGATAATCGCGTTCATTATTGATGTTTACTCCGCGACTATTTCGACCATTTGGACTTCCAATCCGCCATCTGCTTTATTTCAGCTTCCTGAGCCTTGATGATCTGGTTCGCCAGTGTCTTGATCTCGGCGTGTTCGGCCTTTGTCAGTGCTTCCTTTGCCATCGTTATCGCACCAGCATGATGCGGGGTCATCATATCGAGGAACATGGTGTCAAATTCCTTCCCGCTCATGGCCTCCATCTTCTTCATTCCGTCCCCGGACATCATTTTCATCGAGTCCATCATTCCCGGCATCTCCATGTTCATCGTCATCGGCTTTCCGGCAAACCATTTGTCGCGCCAATCCTTCATCTGGCCGATCTCCTTGGTCTGATCGTCGATGATCTTATGCGCGAACTTTTTCAGCTCCTCGTTACTCGTTTTTGCAAGCGCCATCTTCGCCATGTCAACGGCCCCTTGATGGTGATGGGTCATCGTGTCGATAAACTGCAGGTCGTACGGCTGGCTTGCCGCATTGGGTGACGACTTCATATCCATCATCCCGCCCATGTCGGAATTGGCGTTCATCGGGATGTTCGACATATTCGCCGGCATGTTGGCATTACCCGCGTTCCGATTATTCATCCCTGAATTAACCGCGACGTTTGTACCCGATTGACACGCTGCTCCGAGACCGACGACACCCGCGAGTATAATTGCTGCCAAGATCATTTGTTTTTTCATTTTCTTTTCCCTCCGTGTTTTCTAATGCTTAATTGAGAACCACTTTGCCCTGCATCATTCCCATACCGCAGGCGAATGAGATCTCGCGGTCATCCTTTGGAACGAATTCGACCATGACGACCTTGCCCAACGGCAGATCCTTCGTTATGTTCATTGACGAAAAGACAACGTGGTCAGCACAGTTGTTCGAGTCAGTCCTTACGAACGCTAATCTCACGGGCTGTCCTTTCTTGGCCTCGACAGTTGCCGGGCTAAAACCATCCTTTGAAACGGTTATCTTTATTGCGCCGGGCGGGACCTCGATCGCGTTGTTGGCCGTCTTTGTATCGCCTTCCTTTACCGACACGATAAAGGGGACGGCGATCACCTTACCGCCGCGTTGAAACTGCGCCCAAATCTTATATATACCGGCTCGTGGAAAAGAAGTGTGTGCCGAAACTTCGGACCTGCTTTCGCCGGCTTTACTGTCCATTTCCGGATGGTCGTCCATCTCGCCTTTCGGCATATTCATCGAATCCATAGATTTACCCTTAGCCATCGGATGGACATGGACATAATCTTTCAGGTCCTGGCTGATGAGTACGAAGTGGGCTAATTCGCCAAGGTAATTTTGGAGATCGGGGACCGGCTTACCGCTTGCAACATCGAACATTTGAAAGTCCAGCGTCAGCTGCTGGCCCACTATAAGATCAGCGCTCGGCTTCATCACGACCTTTAGTCCGTCAACAATTTTCTCGAGTTTTGTGTCTACAACGAGCTCCGTATTGGGACGCGAAGCACCCTCTACTTTTACATCCATCTGTTCGACGACCTGGGCAGAATCCTTCGGCGTGAAGTCGGCGTACAGC
>JAYVDQ010000575.1:0-3948 GCA_043749325.1 Chloracidobacterium sp.
TTTACCCATCACGTCGCCAACCGCACGGGCCGATTTTCGGTACGGTTTGCCGGCCGTATTTCCCTGCTCGTACATGCCGAAAAGGATGCGGCGATGGACACGTTTGAGGCCGTCGCGGACATCGGGCAGGGCACGGCCGATGATGACCGACATTGCATAGTCGAGATACGACCGCCGCATTTCGTCTTCGATATTGATCTGGTTGCGTTCGAGTGAATCCATTATGTGAAATTACCTAATAATGCTGAGCGTTCCGGGCTTGGTAAATGGCGTATTTTCTAATTAATTCTGGAAAAAAGCCTGCCTTAACTATTTCTATATTCTACAGGCTAAAAGCCTGCTTCGCAACTTGCGAATCTTCCGTCTTCGCCCATTTCAGCGGCACTTTTTTACCAATAAATGCTGACCTCAGAAACAGAACATGCCCGTGCTATCGAACGAGCTAGGTCCGAGCCGGTCGTCGAAAAAGAGAACCGTCGCATCCAGCGGATCGCTCTGCCTTTGCCTGTTCGTGTCGAAGTCAGATTTGACGCCACATTGAATTGGAACGAGATCACGCGGCTCAACGATGTGTCGGCATTCGGAGCCGGATTCGTGCTTAAACGGCCGATCAAACGCGGCCGTGTGGTTCAGCTCACAATACCAATGCCGAGGCAACTCAGATCATTTGATTACGCCGAGCCGCAATATAAGATATGGGGTCTGGTCCGTCGCTGCATCCCGACCGGACAAAATACCCAGACGCCAGAATACTCGATCGGCGTCGCATTTACAGGTAAAAAACCGCCCGAAGAGTATCTTGAACACCCGTCACGACTTTACGACATTACTCATCGCGAAGGTGAAGGCTCCGGCTTTTGGCATCTGGCCGACGCAGATACCAAATCCGACGACAGCCATCTGCCAACAGATCTCCGTAAACAGACACGCTATTTCATTCCCGAAGCTCTCAAGCTAGAACAGGTAGATGAAAATGGCAACGTACTTCTCTCCGAGGCAACGGTCACCGAGAATATTAGTTATGGCGGCGCGGCGGTTTTCACGACGTTGAAGATCGACGCCGGCACATTTATTCGGGTCACCAGCGAACGTTTCGAAGTCAAAATACTCTCGGTCGTACGTGGATCGCGGGTCGGCCCGGACGGCATTACGCGCTTGCATCTGGAATTTATAGACCGCTTTTTCCCCCTCCAAGGCATCGAATGATCGCCAAAATTTAGCAGCCCCCTATCTATCAGTTTTATATTTATGTCTTTTACAAATCCTATCGCTCCGCCCCGTGCGCAGGAAAACCGAACCGAAGAAAGAGTGCCGACGATTCTTCGCACGATCGTCCAGGTCAAGGAAAGCGACAGTAAAAGCTGGAAAGAGATCACGGAGGTAACGACGGTTTCGCGAAACGGAGCCGGGTTTATGCTGCCGCGCCCGGTTGTTGTGGGCCGTCTGCTGACACTTGTAATGCCTCTGGATCCTGATCTCCGTGCGTACGACCATGACGCCGAGGTCTATCCCGTAATGGGCATCGTCCAGTATTGTAACGCATCCACCGTTAACGGCGAGGCCGTTTACCATGTCGGGGTCGGTTTCGTGGGCAAACAAATTCCGGACAGTTTTAAGGCAAATCCCGAACAGAGTTACCGCATCAACGGCATGACTAAGGAAGGGCTTTGGGAGATCGCAGAGGCCGATTCACAGTTCAAGAACCGCAAGAAGCCGAGATACTGGGTCTCAATGGGTATAGTGATATCGTTGCTCCAAAGGGCCGAACAATCCGTCGCAAGAGAAGAAACTTATACACAAAATATCGGAGCCGGCGGGGCTTCAGTTGCCTGCACGCTTTCCGCGAATGTCGGCGATAAGGTAAAGGTCGCTGTCAAAGAGCTGGATTTTTATGCTATCGCCGTGGTACGAAACCGGAAAATCAACGATGACGAAACACCAACGCTTCATCTCGAATTTGTCGATACGCAATTTCCCGTCGAAAAGATCATTGCGGCACGCACCCTTATGGGTTCAGCGGCATAAAGTGATGATCATTAATTAGGCGGTGTTTTCTCCGGTATCGGCGGACGCATCGCCCCGTTGCGGATAGCAACCTTTATTCTCTTTTGCTGCTGCGGCGTCAGGCCTCTCATGTCGAATCCGTTCGGAAACGGGTTCATTGGATCGGGCTGTGAACGGCGTCCATTAGGCCGCTGTTGGCCGTTTTTGAGAATACGAGTGTTGGTCGTGCCGTCGGCGTTTCTTTCGGTGACAACGATGTCACCTGGCAGATCGCTGTGCGTGACCTGAATACCAGGAACGTTGTCCCCGGTAGTTGGCGGCTCAGCCGGATTCGACTTGCCGTTTTTTGTCGTTTCGACAGGCTTTGCCACGGTCTCGGCGGGGTGCGTCGTTTCAACCTTGGCCGGGGACTCGGTATTTGCGACCCCATCTGGGCCGAATTTGAATTTGACGCCGCAACTGCGTTCGCGTTCGCGGCGGGCGACAACGACGAATCTGCATCCGCAACCTTTTCTACGTCCTTTTGCCCCGTGAACATCGATGGCTTGGCAACATACATGCCTCCGGCCACCAGGCCGCCGACAAGCAAAAGCCCGAGTCCGATCGCGGCGACACGGTGATCATTGCCAATCCACACACCGTAACGCTCACCTCCAATACCGGAGGACTTGGATGTAATTTAAATATCACCATCAACAACGGAGGCACCCTCGATCTCGGCGGGTTTGAACTGAACTACAGCGGCAATAACACGACCTTCACCAATAACGGCACCTTTGCCAACAGCGGCGCGTTTAACCGTCTTGTTTCGGCCAACCTCGGAGCCAATTTTACTTTCGCTGGGGCCGGGATCTACAGCGGTAACCTGAAACTGGAAGACGTAAGCGCCAATTGGAATATCGCGGCCGGCACAACATTTACCTTCAACAGCGGCAACCCCACGATCAACCCTAATATTCAGATCGATGCGGGATTGGCATTATTGAACGTGACCAATGCCCTCACCATCATAGCTCCGACCAGCGGGAACTATATCGTCTTTGATAAGGCCGGCAGCGTCAGCGGCGCCGGCGGCATTAAGACGCAGGGCAACGTGAAGCTCAAGGGCACCCCGAACATTCCCGTTCCGATCGAAACGGTCAGCGGCACAGCCCAGGGCGAGGGCGGCCCTTTCAGTACGGGATGGAAGGTTGACAATGGTGCGTCGCTGAAACTTAGCGCTCCCCTGACCGTTTCCAACCAAAACGGAGGAACGGGCTTCATCATACAGAGCGGCGCCAGCGTCGATCTCGCCGGACGGCCAAAAGGTTTTTGCTGCGGACTATGACAAAACGGCAAAACTTTTTGATCTCGAAACGGGCGCGATAGTTGCCGATCTGGGCAAGCAGCCAAAGTTGATTGTATCTGCTGTGTTTTCACCCGATGGGAAAACACTTGTCACCGGCTCGGGCGACGGCGTGATCAGATTTTGGAACCCAACAGATGGCAAATTACTCGACACTCTTATAGGAAACGCCGGATTCATCTGGGTTCTAACCTTTACGCCCGACGGCACCCGCCTCGCCTCGGCCAGCGGTGAAGGCGTGATCCGGCTATGGGACACTGAAACAAAAGCCCAGGTCCTCGCCATTCGCACGAATTCCGTCAAAACAAATTTTCTCGCCTTCACCACCGACGGCAACACCCTCATCTCGCACAGCTCCAACGAAAACGTCCGCCTTTGGGATGCATCGCCGATGTCCAAATAAACCCGGCCTCCGAAAACAATCCAAAAAAATAATTATTTTATCCGCGGCATGATACGTTTTGCCGTTTTTCTTCGCTAATAGTAAGCATCGAGGCGACAGTGCTCCGAGCATAAGGTAAGTTAAACCGGAAAGAGATAACGATGAAGAAATTACTGACTCATGGTTTAGCTCTTTCAGCATTTGCTGTTTTTAACCC
>JAYVDQ010000576.1:0-4697 GCA_043749325.1 Chloracidobacterium sp.
TTTTATAAGCCGCCCGCCTGCCCGATTGAAACCGTAATTCGTGATCGATAAGCGCAAGTATCGGTCTTTTTGCTGCTGCTACCGCCGCCGCCATCTCCATCGCCTCTGCGAGATTCATCGCCATAGGCTTTTCGCAGAGGATGTGCTTGCCATGCTCGATCGCGAATAATGTCATCTCGCGATGGAGCAGTGGCGGGGTCGTTATACAGACAAGATCGACGTCCCGGTGCTCGACGGTCTTGCGCCAATCGGCCGTAAAGTGGTGGGCACCGCATTCGGCTGCGGTCTCTCTGGCATTTTCGATCCGCCCGCTCGCGACAGACGCGATCTCAACATTTTCACACGCCAGAAATGCCGGTATCTGCACGCGGCGCCCAAATCCCGTTCCGATCATCCCGATACCTATTTTTTCTTTCATAAACAAGACCCGCTGAAATGAGGATACAAAAAAAGCGTAAGGAATGCTCCTTACACTTTTCAGATCACTTACGGCCGGTACTGAATTCTATTCGATACCCAATTCTAGACTCGTGGTGCCTTTGATCCCACGATTGCCGTAACGAAGAAACGTTTCGTACATTTCCTTGTTCGCACCTGAAAGCTCAAGGATATGGGCTCCGACGAGAAATCTCTCGGTTGAAATATGTACGCCAACCTTTTCATACCTGCGGCCCATGACCCTCATAAATACCTTTCCGGTGGGCAGATCTATCTCAACATTCAACTTTCTTTCATGACCGACGAGATATTTTTCTTTCACACGAATCGAAGGAACCAGAAAAGCAATGCCCGTGCGGCTGATATCGACGGTTTCGCCAAGAATACAAGCTAATCGGGCCGCTTCGCGTGCACTCTCCGTATTCATATCCGGATCGAACCAGATCTTTATCGGTGCTTTATGATGTCTCCGTGATGAGACCATTCGCTCGGACAAAGAGCGATTAAATTTTGCTATCAGCTCACGAATCATTTTTTGGGTTTGGGTAAAATAATTGGAAACTTAATGTATAAACCTATTTATACAAATTTTCAACATTTTTTCTAATTTTTTACATATAGCTTACTTTCTCAGCGGCTTTCCACCGTTGTCTTTACTGGTCACGTGGGAAATGCCTTTGCCGTCAAGCTGTAGGAGAAACGAGAGTTTTCCGCTTTTGCCGTATTCGGCCGGCGTAGCATTGGCAAAATATTGCTTATTACCGGGCAGCAGCGTGATCGTAAAATTGTACCCCGTCGATTCGCTCGTGCGGACGTCATCGGGCAGCAAGCCGCTGCCGATCAGCGTTGCAACATCGGTGCAGACACCACCGTGTTGTAAACTGTATGCGAGCTCAGCCTTTGAAATGCGCTCGAGCATTTTCTTTGCCTCTTCCTCGTGCGTCTCTACCCTCAGATTATAGAAATATTGCTTTCCCTCAGCCTTGATCCGCTTTTCAGCCGCTTCGTCGACAGTCAAGATGATCCAAACCCCGTTTTCACGCCGCAGATTGATCTTTTGAATTTCGTTTTTGTCGCCGTCGTTGCTCGGGAGATTAGCGGTCACGGTCGCCAGTTCGCCGGTAATGATCTCGCCATTGATCTCGACCACCGCTGGCACCTGACCCGCTATCGCCTCAAAATCAAATGAAAAATCTTTCAGTTCCGCGTCTGTCAGCCCCTCGACAGCCGGACGCAGATTGGTGAGGAATATAGCTTCGCGGAATTTTTTATCACGGAGATTCTTGTAAAATACGCGAACCGTGTCGGCCGGGCCGTTTGGGTCTATCTGTATGGTCGCGCCTTTTGAAGCCGCGAAAGAATTAACTGATCCAGATGAGTTTGCTGACGATGTCGAATTTGAATTGGCCGGGGTCTTCGGCTCAGCAACAGAACAGGCACAGCCAAAAGCACAGAGCAGAAGCGTTAAGCTGCGTAGATGTCGTGATCGGGAGTGTAAAAACTTCAAAATTCTCATCTATTAACGGAACCAAAAAAAAGTCGAAATATAAGAAACCAACGAAGCAAACAAAAAGGCGACACGCCATTGTTCATTATAGCGTGTCGCTCCAAAATGTAAAACAAGATTTTACTTCCGTCTAACGGGTCAATTTGCCTTCTTACCGGCCAGCAACCATTCCCTGCCAACAAAGTAAAGAATGACCGAAAGAAGCACGAAAGGTATCATGCCAAGCCAATCCGCGTTCGAACCTTCCCAGAATGGATTGCTTTCCTTGGCCCATTTTCCAAAACCATTTTGAATGGCGTTGAGTGCCGGCCAGAACGCAAAGATCGCAAACAAAATACCCGCGACGGCCGCTCCGGCAATATACCCGGAGGCGACCAGAACGCCGTTGGATTTATCGGTTTCGGCAACTATCTGCTCTTCAGTCAGGTTTTGGCTTGCAAGTTTGCGTTTGAGATACATATCGACCAGCTTGCGAACCATGCCGCCGACAAAGATCGGCGACGATGTCGAGATGGGCAGATAAATGCCGACGGCAAACGCCAGCGAAGGGATGCCGACAAGCTCAAGCGTGACCGCGATCACGGCCCCCATGATCACCAAACCCCAAGGAAGTTCCTGGCTTAAGATTCCCTTGATGATATAGCTCATCAAGGTCGCCTTAGGAGCATCGTAACGCTCGATGTCGTTACCGTCTGCATCCGTCTTGATCGCACCGTTTATAGCCGGATCGACAAGGTATTTTGGAGTTCCCTGCGCGTCAACAAGGTATTTTCCACGCGGACCGGCGTTTTGATCGGTATTGTGCCAGACGTGGTATTGGGTCTTGTCGCTTTCGGCATATTTACCGACCTTTATCGCTTCGGAACGCACTATTCCACCCTCTTGGGCCAACTTGTCGTCCGTTACCTTGAATCCGGCCGAGAACGCGGCCGGTTCGACCGGTTGGTAATAGGTTTTTGCGTCATTCAGCCACAAAAGCAGCGGGCCGAGCACCAATGCCGATGCAAGTGCTCCGATCAGGATGGCGATCTGCTGTTTACGCGGTGTAGAACCGACCAGAAAGCCGGTTTTAAGATCCTGCGACGTAGTTCCTCCATTCGAGGCAGCGATGCAAACGATACCGCCGACCGAGAGAGCTGTTACAAAGTAAGGATTCGGAGCAGTCCAGCCGATAGCCAAAAAGATCAAACAAGTAAACAGCAAGGTCGCGACCGTCATTCCCGATATCGGGTTTGACGACGAACCGACCTCACCGGTCAAACGTGACGAAACCGTCACGAACAAAAACCCGAAAATGACGATCAAAATTGCTCCGAAAAAGCCAACCTTAAGCGTCGGAATAAACGAGATCGCCGCTACAAGCAGCAACAAGCCGATCACGACATATTTCATCGAGATATCCTGATCGATCCGCTCAAGCTTGCCGTTTTCTCCGTTCGAACCGCCACGAAAATCTGCAAGGCCGCCCTTCAGGCCGTGCCAGATCGTCGGCATTGATCGTCCGAGACTGATCAAACCGCCCGCGACGACCGCACCGGCACCGATATAGAGAATATAAGCGTTGCGAATGTCACCTGAGCTCATCGCGCTGATCAGTTTCGAAGGATTGGCCGCCAGTCCGGGTGGTACTGCCACTGTCAGCGCATCGCCAAAATACTTGATCATCGGTATCAGTACCAGGTACGACAGCACGCCGCCGCCGAACATTATGGCCGATATATACGGCCCGATGATATAGCCGACGCCGAGCAATGCCGGGTTGTTCTCAAGCGAGATAGAGCCGCCCTTAAGAATGCTGTCTGGCATTTTCTTTTCCGGATAATCCTTAAAGAGGCTGAATACATCGACCATAGACTTGTAGATGAATCCGATAATAAAGCCGATCGAGATGATCTTGCCGCCCTGCATAGCCGAATCGTCACCCGCCGCAAATGTGTCGCCTTCATGCGAAGCCTCACGCGATTCTTTAGACGCACCGGCGATCAGCACCTGCGCGCAGGCGGTGCCCTCTGGGTATTTTAGAAAACCATGTTGATCCTTTATGAGAGCACGCCTGAGCGGGATCATCATCAAGATGCCGAGCAAGCCGCCGAGCACCGAAACCATCGTCACCCGCCAGATCTCAAGATCGAACCCGAGGATCAGGATCGCCGGCATCGTCACACCGATACCGAATGCGATCGATTCACCAGCCGAGCCGGCGGTCTGCATTACGTTCGATTCCAAGATCGTCGCGTCGCGCATTCCGATCTTTGAAAGCAGACGAAAGATCGTGATGGCGATAACCGCAACCGGGATCGACGCCGATACGGTCAAGCCCGTCTTGAGCACGAGGTACAACGACGACGCACCGAAAATGATGCCGAGCAGCGTGCCGACGACAAGCGGAAACGGCGTCAATTCGCGCAGGTTAGCCGCATCAGGAATATATGGCCGGAAATTCTCGAGAAAAGGATTCTTCATGCCTGTTGTCTCCTAGGTTGTTATTATCAGTACCACTCGCGATAGCGAGTGGGGCAGGATATCTGCCGCGTAGGGGAAAGGATTTTAACTTGCGCTAATTTACATCGCATTTGCAAAAAAGGCAATGACCGGGGAGCCCGCATACCTGCTTG
Source organism: Chloracidobacterium sp. (assembly GCA_043749325.1). GTDB lineage: Bacteria > Acidobacteriota > Blastocatellia > Pyrinomonadales > Pyrinomonadaceae > OLB17. The sequence goes on from JAYVDQ010000576.1 coordinate 4,561, forward strand.
CACATTGGTCTCTGTCCTTAAACTGCACGGGTTGGCGGGAACGCCGCGACCCCAAGGCCGGTTATTTCTTCTTTTTTCCAACCCCAGGCTTGAACAGAAAAATCAGCGGGATCGCGCATATGACCAAAATCATCATG
>JAYVDQ010000577.1:0-3968 GCA_043749325.1 Chloracidobacterium sp.
CATTCTAAAATAACAAAAAAGCCCCCATAATTAGAAGGGGCGAGTGTCGTTTGCTATAGGTGTTTTAGCCTTCCGGTGGGTTGAGGCCGAGACTAGGGTGAGAATTGGCCGACGGGGGTGTTACCGACGAACGAAATTCTTCCACAGACTAGGCAGTTCCATCAGTATTACTATTAACTATCAAAAGCGTGGGAAAAAAGGAAGGATATTGCCGCTTAAGCATGTGAACTGCAATGCACTTACACATAGGTAGCCAAGTACTTACCGAGCCAATGCTCGACGATTTGTCTGAGGAAAACACGTCGTCTGAATGTACCTCCACAAATGTATGAGCAATTTTCGCCCGAATATCAAAAAGTGGTCCGCCTTTTTTTGTTATCTCAGTCAGTTCCTTACCGACAGCGTCGGCAGGGAAAATTTGATCTAACGCGAGGGCATTCCACAAATTATCTAAGAAAAGAGACTTTAACCAGTGTATCTGCTCGTGAGGATTTGAAGGAATTGTCTCGGAAGCAACAACCGGCGTCGCGGCTCCCACAACTTTATTTTTTCGCTCCTCTCTTTTATGAATAATCTCAATTCCTTGGATGATTCGATAGAAGCATAAAAATTGGTAGTTGGGGCTGTTGCTATTTGTAGCCTCCCTATAAATACTAGCCAAACCGGCCAACGCTTCGGGTATGTTTTCATCAGTTAGCATAAGCCCACCTTTGCTAACATAGGGTGGCTGCATGTCAGTAATCATGTTTCCACTCTTAATTTCGTAAATGAGTATTGAAAAAATATTTAACGGAATATCTAACATGACAGATGTCCGACTGAGCAAGGGTGCCAGACCGTCGTACGCAATTCCGAGAGCATGCTTGAAATTATTTGCTTCATAATCGCTCGATTGTACTTTGTCCATTAGACCTTCGGAATTTGCTGTCCCCGTATATCTGACATCCAAATCCTCATTGTAAAAATCGGCTAAGAGACCTATTCCAAGAAAAAGATGAGAGCTACCAGGAATCGTATCTGGATTGAATGAAACCGCGTTCTCCGGCAGTGGATTATGGGTAGGTTTGCAAAAGGTAAATATTGCATGATACAGACCTTTTTCTCCTTCTGGAAGACTCTTATTCATAGGATTATTCTTATCACTCGACATCCTTAATAAAGCCATTAACATGCGGAAACCCGGTAAGCCGCGAGGAATTCCGGTCGAAGATTTCTGGGTAGAAGCAATGGGAGTTACGGTCCGTCCGCCATGACATTTTTTAAATTTTCTGCCTGTTCCACAAAAACATGTGTCATTAGGACGAAGCTTATTGACCATAACTTTCTTTGGGAATTTTTGTCATATTTTCCCTTAATCATCGCCAAACTTCCCACGCCATTGTGGAGCGATCTCGGCCATGACCTTGCAGTCGCAGTAGCCGCCATTTTCGTTTAGCCACGACGTGATCTTGCCGAAATTGAGGTGGTTTTCCATCATGTATCGCATCGCGAATTGGAGGCTGTGGTTGCAGTCCGACTCGGAAAGCTCGTCCTCGACATAGTCGATGAGGTCGCTGATGGTGTCCTGTTGGGCGGGCAAGCTGTCGAGAAAAGCCTGTAGTTCCTCGCCGCTTAGCTGCTCGAGGTTTTCGATCTGACGTTTACGTACAATTGGCATAAAACTATTTTGCCACAGAGAACACAGAGATTTGTAGAATGGTCAGTAACCACTGTGGTCTCTGTGGCTAAAACTCCGCCTCGGAAACTCGCAGCATTTGGGAGCGTTCTGCTTCCTCGATCTCGCGCTGCTTGATGCCTTCGCGGTCGTCGTAGGTGGCAAATTTCGGCAGAAAAACCGCCGCACCCAAAACCGTAGCGATGCACAATGCCCCACCCGAGATCAACGCGGCTTTGACGCCGTAATATTCCGCGACGATCCCCATTTTAGCACTACCGAGCATCGGGCCGGTCAGGTAGCTCATCATTTCTATGCTCGCCATGCGTCCGCGAATGTAATTAGGAATCGTCTGATTCCATATTGCACCTCGAAAAATGCCGGAGATCATGTCAAAAAAACCCGCCGCCCCGAGAAAAATAAGAGCGGGCACGATGCTGTCCATGAAACCGAACAGCACGATCGCCGCGACCCATAAAACCGCCGCGATCGTCACCATCAAGCCGTAACGATGTACATGCTTTGTCCAGCCCGACGTCAAACTCGCCGTCAACGCTCCGACCGCGATTGCCGCCGGAAAGAATCCGACATATTTATCACCATAGATGATGGCCAAGGCCGGATACAACGCTTGCGGAAACGCAAAAAACATCGCCGCGATATCGATAAAATATGTCCCTACCAACTCCTGACGGCTAAATGCATATTTCCACGCTTTCTTGATCCCCTGGATACTCGGTTTTTCGGCATTTTCCGGTGACGGCACGGCCTTTAATAGAAAGACCGCGAGCAGCGACGCGGCAAATGTAATAAGATCGATCGAATACGCCACCGATGGGCTGAGCGTCGTCGCGATAATACCCGCCACCGCCGGTCCGACGATCATCCCGATGCTAAAACGTATCGAGTTGAGGGCCATTACGGCGGACATCATTTCAGCCGGGATGACCTTTTGAATAAACGATTCGAACGCAGGCCGCTGCAAGGCCGCCAGCCCTGCGTGAAGGGCGACCGCGACGAAGAGTATCCATATCTGGGGCCGCGGCAGCAGCGAATTCCCAAGCAGGATCGCGGTCACCACAGTCTGTCCTACCTCGGTAAACCGCAGCATTTTCCGCTTGTCGAGAAAATCCGCAAGTGCTCCCCAACAAAGGCGAGACACACCATCGGCACAAACTCGGCGAGCGAAATATACCCGACCATCGCCGACGAATACGTCAGTTGGTACATCTGCCACGGCACGACTATAAACGTCATCATCGAGCCAAAAAAAGACACCAACTGTCCGAAAAACAGCAGACGATAATCGCGTGACACTTTTAATGGAGATAGATCGAGGAGCATACGGTCAAGGTTACAACGAAACAGCATCTCATCGCCATTTTCACGGGTCTTGTCGGCCTATTGGCAAGCATTGGCGATTGGACTACAATCTTCAAATGCTCGCAATATTGTATCTACTGGCCGCCACTGCCTTTGGTGACATCATTTGTCGCCGATTTTTCCGCTTTGATTCCCTGCCGCATCGGGCGGCTTCGGCTTTTTTGGCGGGAACTTTGATAAGCACTTGCGTCACATACGGTTTGGCCGTAATTTTTTCTGCGACCGCCAGTCCACTCATGTGGGCAAATATTGCATATGCCGTATGTCTTGCCTCTTTCTTTTACTTGACAGTTAAATTCTGGGTTCCCGTTGACGACTTTCTTAGCGGAGTGGATTCCGGGCTGCGCCCACCCGGTAATTGGCGGTGGGATTTTCTTTGTCTCGGCGTTTGCCTGGCATTCGGTTTTTGGTTGATGTTTGGGATGCTTAACTACAAGGATGGAAATATCAATTTCACAATTGGGGCCTGGAGCGACTTCGGGGCGAATTTATCGTTGGCTCAGAGTTTCGCCCTGGGCAACAATTACCCCGCCGAACATCCTTTTTTTCCCGGAGAGACGATTCGATACCATTTTTTGTTATGGTTTTTATCTGGGAACCTGTCACACCTCGGACTAAATATCGTTTGGGCCGTTAACCTCATTGGCCTGTTGTCCCTCCTGGCATTGCTGGCCCTAATGATGACTTTTGCCGAAAAGCTATTTCATTCCCGGGCCGTCGCCCGAATCTCTTTAATATTCTTTTTCTTTGCGTCCAGTTCGTTGTATTACCTGCCTTTTCTTGCATCGACAAACGGTTTTTCGGACGCGATCACGTCTATAATTTCGCGAAAAAATCCGCTGGTCTCGGGGTTTCCATATAACGGCGAGGGTTGGGGTTCGCTCTCGGTGATTTCGTTCGTCAACCAGAGACAGCTCATCGGAGCCTGCGG